>JAKEGM010000070.1 GCA_022615575.1 Planctomycetales bacterium | reverse complement strand
CTTTGAGCATCATGCACACCAGATTTTTGCCGATGTCGTGCAGGTCGCCCTGGACCGTGCCGATCATCGCTTTGCCGACTGGTTTAACGCCCGCCTCAATCAGTTTCGGCTCAAGCACCTCCATGGCCATCTTCATCGCACGGGCGGCAATCAGCACTTCCGGGATATAGACCTCATTGGCCTTGAACCGAACGCCGACAACATTCATCCCCGCAATCAGTCCGTCAGTCAAAATCCTGCCCGGAGCCATTCCCTCGCTCAACGCCGCTTTTGTAATATCGACAGCGGTTCTCTGGTCGCCTTTGATAACGGATTCGCTCAACTTTTTCAGATCTGCCATCGTTCACCTCATTTTTCTAAGTTGTTTCCTTAATAGGGGGTTTTGTGTTATTTCCGCGTTCTCTTGTATCTTCAAAAAAACATAAAATCAAGGGAGATTGGAAATTTCAGCACAAATAGCCAAAAAAATGGCAAAAAATAACTCTTTTATACTACTTTTCTGCCGGTTTTATTCCTTTTTATTCGTTCTCTATTGCAGGCACCCGAAGGGTTCGCTACACTGCTCAACTGTCAAATTTGCAAAAAAATGGGTTTGCGAAAACCATATGAAGCGGAGTGATTCATGAGTCATTACATCGTACTGGTCAAACAGGTGCCGGATGTTTCGCAGATTACCGACAATGCTTTTGACCCCAAGACAGGCAATCTGATCCGAACCCGCCTGCCCAGCGTTATCAACGAACTGGATACCCAGGCGCTGGCCTTCGCCCGCCGCATGCAGCGGCTTTCCGGCAACCCTCAGGAAAAAATCATTGCCCTGACGATGGGTCCGCCGATGGCCGCCGATGTTCTTCGCTATGGTCTGAGCCGCTGTGCCGATGCCGCCGTGCTGCTGACCGACCGGGCACTGGGGGGGGCTGACACATGGGCCACGGCTAACCCCCTGGCCTACGCAACCCGTAAAATCTGTGCCGAACTGCTCAGCGGCAGCAGGGATTATTACATCGTGGCCGGGATGCAAAGCGTCGATGGCGACACCGCGCAGGTCCCGGCCCAGATGGCCGAGGAACTTGACATCCCCTGCATTGCCTACGCCACCGAGGTACACCATCAAAACGGGCAATTCACCTTTACCCGCATTATCTCCGGCGGCAGCCAGATCGTTGAACCCCTCACCACGCCCGCCATGATTACGGTGGCAAAATATGAATACCCGCTGTTCGCCTCGTTTGAACGCACACGCAGGGCTAACGTCCTTCCGCTGATTCAATGGGGAGCCGATGACGTCAAGGCAACTGCAGTGGGTGTTGCCGGTTCGAAAACGCGCGTCATCCGTGTGTTCCCGCCGGGCAAGACGACTCGCAAATGCCAACAGGTTCAGACCTCGCAGGAACTGGCAAAAATCATCCTTGAAAATGCCGGAAAAAACCGCCGGAAAGAAACCGCCCTGACAGAAATCAAAACCGGCTACATCCTGCCTGCCAAACGAACCCGTCCATTCGACCGGTCCTACGAAGGCACGGAAAAGGAAATTGAGGATTTTCAAATTCTGGCTGCCAAGCTCAATGAACTGAATATCACCAATCCGGCACAAATCGATGCGGCCATTCAGGAAAAGATATTGTCGGACGGCAAGATTGAATTTCACAAAAAAGCCCTCGAAGATATGCTTATCGGTCTGACCCAGACCCAACCTGAATACACGGGCGAGGTCTGGGTTATGGCCGAGGTCAGCAAAGACGCCCTGCAGGCAGCCACGTTTGAACTGACAGGCAAGGCACGGCAATTGGCGGATTCACTCGACACGCATGTGGGTGTGGTCCTGGCGGGAGAGGGTGTTGGCCCGCTGGCCGATGAGCTTATAAGCGCCGGTGCGGACAAGGTTTATCTGATTGAACATCCTCTGCTCAAGGAGTTCGACCCTCGCTCGTACTGCAAAGCGGTTTCCGATGCGTTTTTAGCCTATAAACCGCAGATTTTTCTGTATGCGGCCACCCCGCAGGGTCGAGTGCTGGCCCCGATGGTGTCCTACAAGATTGGGTGCGGTTTGACCGCTGACTGTACCGGCCTGGACATTCGCGACAGCAGCCGCAAGGGGCAGATTGCCATCCTGATGCAGACACGGCCAGCGCTGGGAGGCAATGTCATGGCAACCATCTGCACAAAAGATTCAACCTGCCAGATGGCAACCGCCCGGCCGGGGGTAATGAAACGGCTGCCGGCTGACCCCAGCCGCACCGGACAGATTGTCAAACACGCCGTCCAATTCACCGGCGCCGATTTGAGCTTGCGGATTCTGAAAACGGAAAAGGCCCACGGCGCCGTGCAATTTGACAGCGAGGTTATCATCAGCGGCGGCAAGGGGATGCAGAACCGCGACAATTATGACCGCTTGCTGGATGGGCTGTGCGGCACAATTCGAAACCAGCTTGGCGTTACGGTTGAAAAAGGCGCCACCCGCACCGCTGTCGAACAGGGCTTTACCGAGCGGATTCATCAGGTCGGCCAGACGGGAACCGCCGTCGGACCGCGGCTGTACATCGCCATCGGCATCTCAGGGGCCATCCAGCACATGATCGGCGTGGCCCATACCGAAACCATCATCGCCATCAATACGGACCACCACGCCCCGATTTTCAAACAGTGCGATTACTACATCATCGGCGGCGCCGAAAATATTGTGCCGGAACTCATTGCGGCATTGAACAACCACCTGAATACAGGACACTAAGAATGCAGGACTATACGAACGTATCGGTTTTGATTGTCGGGGCAGGGCCTGCAGGCCTGGCCGCCGCGATTGCCTTGAAAAAACAGAAGCCCGACCTGGACGTGGCTGTGATTGACAAGGCCGCCGGGCCGGGCAACCACAATCTTTCCGGGGCGGTGCTGGAAGCAGCGGCGCTTTCCAAACTGCTGGACCCCGTGGTTCCGAACTGGGCCGAGTCGGAAGATGCCAAAGCCGTTCTGCTGTCGAAGGTGGACAGGGACGATGTGATGTTCTTTTGGGGCAGCAGGATGGCGTTCAAAATCGAAGCGGCCATTAAGATGGCCAAAGCGTTCCGGCTGGCATTCGGGCAGATGACCCATCGTGGGGATTATATCTGCTCGGTCAGCAAACTGACGGGCTGGCTGTGCAAGACGGCCGTTTCGCTGGGTGTCGAAGTCCTGCACGGCTTTGCCGCCGAAGACATCCTCTGGGACGCCGACCGGCATATCGCCGCAGGCGTCAAACTTAAAGACCAGGGCCTGGACAAGCACGGCCAAAAACAGCTCAATTATCTGCCCGGCGAGGTTATCCGCGCCAAAACCATTCTTATCGCCGAGGGCTGCGACGGCTTGCTGGCCGAGACATTTACCGCCAAGGCAGGCCTTGTTCGCCAGAGCAATCAGCTTTATTCGCTGGGCGTCAAGGAACTGATCCGGGTCAGCGATGCCCAATACGCCAAATTCGGCTCCGGCCGCGTGGTACACGCGATGGGATGGCCGCTCTGGACGCCGCTGGTCGGCCCCGCCATGTTCGGCGGGGGTATTATGTACCCGATGGGCAACAATCACATCGCCGTCGGGATGATTGTCGGACTGGATTACAAATACTGCGATTTCAATCCGCAGGACGCCCTGACCCGATTTAAGGAACACGCCTTTGTGCGGCAGTTTATTGACGGAGGAACAGTCGTGGAGGCAGGGGCCAAGATGATTCCCGAAGGCGGCTTGTACGCCGTCCCCCGCTGCCCGGATACGCAGACCATCGGCCGCAGCAATGTGATGCTCCTGGGCGACAGCGCCGGTTTTGTCAATATGTGCAAAATCAAGGGGCTGCACAATGCCATCGAATCGGGCATTGCCGCCGCCGGCGCCGTTGCCGATGGGCTGGATACGCCCAAGGGATTGGCGCGGATTTATACCAAACGGCTCGAAGAAGCGGGCGTTATTAAAGAGATGGAGACCGCCAAAAACTTCCGCCAGACAGTCGCGCGGTTCGGCCCGCTGCAGGGAATGCCGCTGTCGGTCTTAGGCGGGTGGCTGCCCACGTTCAACATCGAACCGGATTATCAGACGATGATGCCGGCGGCATATCGGCTCAAGCCCCCTGTCACGTTCGACAAGGATACGTTCACCGCGGTCGCCGCCACTGAACACCGGGAGGAACAGCCCTGTCATCTGACCCTGCGGGACGAAACGATATGCACGGAAAAATGCGTCGGCAAATTCGGGGCGCCGTGTATTACCTTCTGTCCGGCGGGCGTCTATGAACGCATCCACGACCAGCCCAAACCGGCCAACCCCTCCAACTGCCTGCACTGCAAGACCTGTCAGCGCAAGTGCCCGTTTGACAATATCCGCTGGACCGTGCCGGAACCGAACGGCGGCCCGCAATACAAGACAATGTAACATTTCCAGCCCCCGGCTCTAGGGTCGGGGGCTTTTCTTTGATTTCATTTGCTGCCTGTATTGTGTGGGGCTTTGCATTGTCAGCTTTTTAAAGACCATCGAAAAATACTGCGATGATGAAAATTGCAAATCCACGGCGATTTCCGTAATACTCTTGTCTGTTTGCGACAGGAACTGCCGGGCTTGCGCTATTTTTTCTCGTGTGAGGTATTCAATCGGAGAAATCCCGATTTGTTCCTTGAACTTGCCGCTGAAATGAGAGCACGACAGGCCCGCAATATGGGCCAGCCCTCGAATATCATAATAGGTACCGGGATTTTCTTTAATCGCATGGATTACCGCCGTTATGTCGGCACTGCGGGGTTGTTCGTCATTTTTATTAGCACAGTGCATGACCTCGACAAGCAGCTCAGTTACTTTTATGCTCATCATGAGTTTTTTGAGGGGATAATCCTGTGAGCAATACAATGCAAGCATTTCGAAGAACAACCGTTCTACTTTTTTACTCCCTTTGAAATGGTTTTTATGAATGTCTGACAATTGCTTCCAGAGTAACTTCGTATTCTTTTGGTCGAGATTCAGGAAGCATTGGCCTTTTTTCGGAATTTTTATCTGTATCCAGTAGAAAAAACTTTTTCCCATCAAATGTGTACCGCTGCCGTGTTTTTCGTGGGGCCAGGTAATAAAAATATCTCCTCCCTTGATGCGGTAATCGGCTCCTTCAATGTCAAAGACCTGCTCGCCACGGACCAGATAAACAATCTCCAGAGCATCTTTGTGGGTATGAGTGCTTAACCTTTCTTTGGCCCGGCTCTGGATATTGACCCCCAGGATGCGAATATCCCGGTAGCCCTGCCGGCAAGGATGCCGGACAACTCGTCGCTGGTTACCAAGTAATTCGTAGATCGTCATGTATAATATTCTACTGTCATTTTATTTTATACGCAATAGATTTTTTAACATTCTATAATGTGCAAAATACAGCGATAAATAGGCTTCGATAGCGGGAAGTCTTTTTGGAAAGGGTTGCTAAAATGCCGCAAACACCACGAGAAATAGTTGAAAAAGCGTTGCGATTTGAATATCCTGAGCGGATTCCCCGTCATTTGTGGGTCTTGCCGTGGGCACAAAACAATTACCCTCAGGAGCTAAAAGTCATCCAGCAGAAGTACCCGGATGACTTTGTCGCTGCGCCGGATGTTTATCGGAAATCCCCCCTTGTCAACGGGGACCCGTATCAGATCGGGAAATATACGGACGAGTGGGGTTGTACGTTTGAAAATCTGCAGCAAGGCGTTATCGGGGAAGTCAAAAACCCAATTATTCCGGACCTCTCCGACCTGTCGGGGTTGGTTCCGCCATACAAGATCCTGCCTGATAACCCGGGCAAGGCCAGAGATATCGTCAATAAGTTCTGCGACCAGACGGACCGCTTCGTTCTGACCCCATGCTTTCCGAGGCCCTGGGAGAGAATGCAGTTTTTGCACGGCTCCGTCAACTCGATGATGGACATTATGACCCCCGAAACGGACGCCAAGCAATTGCTCGATAAAATTCACGAATTTTATATGAAGGAGCTTGAGTTTTGGGTTTCCACCAACATTGACGGTATTATGTTTATGGACGACTGGGGTTCACAGATGAATCTGCTGATTCCGCCGGTCATCTGGCAGGACATCTTCAAGCCTCTGTATAAAGACTATTGCGATATTGCCCATTCTAAAGGCAAGTTCGCCTTTATGCACAGCGACGGAAATATCATCGAAATTTATCCGTACCTGATCGAAGTCGGCGTCGATGCCTTGAACTCGCAACTATTCTGTATGGATATGGAAAAACTGGCCGTCATCGCCAAAAGAAAAATAACCTTCTGGGGGGAAATCGACCGCCAGCACATTTTACCCGGTGAGAATATCGATGCTATCCGCCAGGCCGTTCGTAAAGTAGCGAAGAACCTTTATGATCCCGCCGGTGGTGTGATCGCGCAAATGGAATTCGGCCCAGGTACAAAACCGCAGAATGTCGAGGCGGTTTTCATCGAATGGGAAAAAATCCAGCAATCACATCCCCAGTGATTGGGTCAAGTTGATGATATAACGGTACATTGCCACCATCGCATAGCACAGCAGAATCGTCAGGATCATCATGCCAATTGTTATAATCACCTTGACAAGCAGGTTGTACCGGGGATTCACCCAGACCAGCGGCAGCGCCAGCGGTCCCAGTGTCAATAGCGACAAAACGACCGCTGCTGTCGAGTAGTACCATTTGACGCCGGTTTTGGAACCCCAAAGAGACCTTTTTGCGGTCAGGAACTCCCCGCAATAGCGGCATTTGATCGCTTCGGCCTGGATGCGTTCGGCGCAAAACGGACATTTTTTCATCGCTTCCGGCAATGGAGCGGCCGGTTCAACCGGTTCATCAAAGGATGGCTTCATAAAACTCTCCCAACAGGCGTATTTTACCTTTGTATGCCCCTATCCCGTTCTGCGGCTGCAAGATTCAACACTCCCTGTGTTTTCGCGTGCCGGCATACAATTCGTATTTGAGCAGCCGGCATTCGATGCCGCCGTTGAAGAAGACCAGCCGCCGGCTTGTACGCAGGCCTACTTTTTTGGCGAGGTCCAGATTGCCGGTAAAGATATAGCCGGTGCAGCCGGCGCATTTCTGCTTGAAAAAGTCGCCGATGCGGGCGTAGGTTTCCTCTAATTGTTTGACATCGCCCATCCGCATTCCATATTCAGGATTTAAGAGGATAATCCCCTGCCCTTCGGGAATCGCCGTTTCGGCAAAATCGCATACCGCAAACTGAATCAGGTGTTCGACGCCCGCGGTCTGGGCGTTGCGTTTGGCGGCCTCAATAGCCCACGAATCAATGTCCGTAGCGATAATCGGCGCGGGGGTGAACTCTGTTTTGCCGCCGCGTTTCTTGCTTTGCTTAAGGGCTTCGGCACGCATGGCCTGCCAGGCGGGTTCGTCGAACCACTTGGTATGCATAAAGCTAAAATTGCTTCGCAGCAGAGCGGGCACCCGGCGGGTCGCCATTAAAGCCGCTTCGATGGGCAGCGTACCGCTGCCGCACATGGGACAGACCAGCGGCTGGGTGCCGTCGTAGCCGGTGGCCATGATGAGCGCTGCGGCCAGCGACTCACGCATCGGGGCGTCGGTCATGGTTTTACGATAGCTGCGGTCGGAAATCTTCCGGCCAGAGGTGTTCAGATAGACCTTGCAGGTCTTGCCCCGCCAATAGAGCTGAACGACGACATTGTCGCGTTCCTTGCCGGAGTTGGGGCGGGAGCCGGTCTGCTTGAGAATGCGGTCAACGATGCCGTCCTTGACCCGCACAGCGGCGAACATGGTGTTGTCGATGGTCGGCGTATCGACGCGGGTTACGACACTGACGTATTCGGCCGGATCAATCAGTTCCTCCCACGCCATCTGGCGAACCTTGCGGTATAATTCGTCCGGCGTGTCGCACGGAAACGACCGCAAGAGATACAGCACGCTGTAGGCCGTGCGGAGGTAGAGGTTCAGCCGCATGGCATCGTACATGTCGCCTTCAAGCTCGACATCGACCGTGCCGGCCGCAGTGACGGCATAGCCCAGCAATTCAACCTCGGTGCGGAGATAATTCACCAGCCCGGGGCTGCAGGTAACCAGAATCGTGCTTTTGTCTTTGGGGTTCATCGGCGAAGGTCTGTTGTAAGAGTTTGCACGTTAGTGTGAAACATCCAGAAACAAACTGAAACTTGAACTCTAAACAGAATGACCTCCCGCTCGACTAACATGTTATTCCTTTTATACATTGAAGCGGTAGTTGATGATGTCGCCGTCATGGACAATGTAAGTTTTGCCTTCCAGCCGCATCTTGCCGGCGGCTTTGACGGCCTTTTCGTCGCCTAATTGGCGCAGATCCTCGTACCCCATCGTCTCGGCACGGATAAAGCCGCGTTTGATGTCGCTGTGAACCTTGCCGGCGGCATCGAGGGCACAGGTGCCCTTCTCAATCGGCCAGGCGCGGACTTCGTCCTTGCCGACGGTCAGAAAACTGATAAGCCCCAGTGTGCTGTAGCAGCTTTGGACAAATTTTTTCGAGGCCGGCTCGGTCAGCCCCATATCCTTCATAAAGTCCCCCCGGCTGTCGGGGTCGAGTTTGGCCAGTTCGTATTCCAGTTCCGCGCACAGGTGAATAACCGGCACATCTTCAATTCCCACCGCCGGGGCGATATCGTTCAGCCGGTTTTCACCGACATTGACCACCACCATCAGGGGCTTGAGCGTTAAAAAGTTCAGCGACCGCACCATATCCATCTCGGGGCCTTCGGCATTCTGAAGAACGCTGCGGATGGGCTTTTCTGATTCGATGGCCTCCTGCAGTTTGAGCTGGAGTTCCAGTTCCGCCTTGTCATGGCTTTGGCTTTTGGTGGGTTTATGGGCCTGTTTTTGGAGACGGTCGATGCGCGTGGTAACCATTTCGAGGTCGGCCAGGAGCATTTCGGTCTTCAACTCTTCCAAATCGCGCAGGGGATCGACGCTGCCGCGATAAGCCGGCACCGACGGATTGTCGAAATCGCGAATGACCAAGACAAACATATCGGCCGTGCGCACCTGCCCAAAGAGCCGCCGCGCCGCCGCCCGGCCGTGTTCATCCGCAAACGACAGGCCCGGCAGGTCCAGGCAATCCACAGTGGCGTGAACCGTTTTTTTGGGCTGATACAATGCCGTCAGCCAGTCCAGGCGGTCGTCCGGCACGGGAACAATCTGTTCGTGAATATCCGGCACACCCATCGGGGCGGGGTCCTTTCCGCTGATGGCCGAAAGAAGCGTGCTTTTGCCGGACTGCATTAATCCAATGAGAGCGACTTTCAATGGCGTCTCCTGTACACTGTCAATCCATTATTCTTTATAGACGGAGTTTCCGTAACTATCGTAAGCAACGATGGCGGGGAAGTCCCTGAACTCCAGCAGGCGGATGGCTTCGGCACCGAGGTCTTCGTAAGCCAGAATCTCACTTCTGACGATGTGCCTGCTGAGCAGCGCACCGGCTCCGCCGAGGGCGGAAAAATGCACGCCGCCATACTCTGTCATCGCTTTCCGCACGGCCTGGCCGCGATACCCCTTGCCGATGGTTCCCCTGAGACCTTGCGCCAGCAGGGTCGGCGTAAAAGCGTCCATCCGGGAGGAGGTTGTCGGACCGGCGGCACCGATAACCTTTCCCGACGCTGCGGGCGTCGGCCCGACAAAATAAATCAACGCCCCCTTCATATCTACCGGAAGCGGGCGTCCCTGCGCAACGCATTCGCACAAACGCTTATGCGCCTGATCCCGCGCCGTAAAAACCGGGCCGCAAATCAAGACCTCATCGCCGGCACGCAACTGCCGTACCACAACATCATCCAGCGGCGTTATTATCGTTTTTTTGTCTGGCATCGTGATTCCTGCTTGAATAGTCAATGATTCCAAATCGTATTGTATAGCAGAAAACTCGTAAATCCAGAAAAAAAGATAATTTGGCGAATGTTTCCGGCGGAATACCTGCGAAAAAGATTGCATTGCAGGCCCCCTGATGGTATGATGAAAGTATGGCCAAATACCCCATCTATCTGGAAATGAGCGGCCGCCGCGCCGTCGTTGTCGGAGCCGGGGCCGTCGCCGTGCGAAAGGTGCAGACGCTGCAAGAGGCCGGTGCCCGTGTTGTCGTCGTGGCTGATCACATACAGCCGTCCCATGCGGACGCATTGCGGCTGTCAAACGTGGAATTGATTCTCAGCCCATACCACAAGGATTACCTGGCGGGCGCCACGCTGGCCATCGCGGCAACCAATGACCCCGCCCTTAACGAGCAAATTTATCATGACTGCCAGGCAATGGAAGTGCTGTGCAATGTTGTCGATCAGCCCGCCCTGTGCGACTTTTATACCCCCGCCGTCGTCAAACGCGGCGACTTGCAAATCGCCATCGGAACCGAAGGCAACTGCCCTGCTTATGCGGGTCATTTACGGCGAAAACTGGAGGACCTCTTTACGGAAACCCACGGCCGATTCGTCGAACAACTGGAAACGATGCGGCAGCGCATTTTCCGGGAGGTTACCGACCCCGATCAGCGCAAAGCCCTCATGGGCCGTCTTGCCAGCGATGAGTCGTTTGATATCTTCAGCCGCAAAGGGCAGAACCGCTGGACCGAGTACGCAATCGCTCAAATCACAGAAGGTGTGACGCCGTAACTATTTTTGCCCCGGTGGATAAATGCTTCAACCTATACCGGCGGAGGGTAGAACGCGCACACATTTTCAGCCCCGTCTTATCAACCGCAAGAAATCCAAATTTATTTTGAAGACGCTGTCCCCTTTTGGCGCACTGTGTTTGAGGTTCTAAATGCTAACTGGTTTTGCAGCAATTTCTTATAATAATTTATTTTTTGATTTTTTTTTGAACCGGAGTATAGTACAGAGGTGTAGTGTATACATATTGTCATGAATGAAAGGGCAACTGGATGGGGCATAGATATTGTGGATACTGGACATACATTGGGGCAATATCATTGACCATCCTCGCAGGTTGCAGCGGGCAGCACCTTGATAGGACCCCGCCATCCGTTTCCGAAAGCAACATTTCCGAACCCTTTGCCAGTAAAATACCGGTACACCATGCAGAGCCCGCCCTGTCCTCAAAAGCACTGCCTGAGCTGGGACCCTCTTCCACGCTTGAGGATTACCTGGCCTATGCGGCTTTGAATAACGCCGGCCTTGAGGCCGCATTTTACCGCTGGAAAGCAGCTCTCGATCAAATCCCTCAGGCGCGAGCATTGCCGGACCCCGATATTACATACGGCAAATACGTGCGGCAATCGGACATGCAGATGAATCAGGAGGTCGGCATCATGCAGATGTTTCCCTGGTTTGGCACCATTGAGGCACGAACCGACGCTGCTTACGCAAATGCCCAGGCCGCACGGCAGGAACTGGAAGCAGCCAAGCTCGAACTTTACCGCCAGGTCAAAAAGGAATTCCATGAATTTTTATACCTCAAAGAATCCATCGATATCGCTGAACAGAATCTTGAACTGATAAAACATTTTGAGCAGGTTGCGCTGACCCGATATGCGGTTTCCACGGGAACCCATCCGGACATCATCCGGGCACAGATTGAACTGGCCCGCCTGGATGAAATCCTTGTCAGTTTGCGGGAGCTTAAAAAGCCGCAGGTTGCCCGCTTAAACGCCCTGCTCAATCCACCTGCACAGGTCAACCTGGAATGGCCGCAAAAGCCGCCTTTTAACAAACCGGACATAAGTTATGCCCAACTGATTGACATACTGAAAAAGAAGAATCCTCAGCTTGTCGGACTGGACTGGATGATTGAGTCGGCTAAAAACGAGATTAAACTGGCTGAAAAAAGAAATTATCCCGATATCGGCATCGGTGTTGAGTGGACGGCATTTGACAACAGCGCCGACAACAGCGGCCGGGATGCGGTTGCGATGATATTTAAGATAAATCTGCCGCTGTGGCATGACAGCTATCAGGCCGCCGAACGGCAGGCGAGGGCGACGGCCAGCAGCATAAAACGGAAGAAAACCGATACCGCTAATGCCTTGGCAGCCGAGGTTGCCGGCGTCCTGTACGATTTGGAGGAAAGCCAGCGAAAAATAACCCTTTATGAGGATATTATTCCGAAAGCTGAACAGCTTGTTAACGCATCGGAAACCGCCTATAAAGCCGGCACTGTGGATTTTCTTTCACTGATTGATTCGCAGCGAATGCTCCTGCAATACAATCTGGATTATCAACGTGTCCTGACCGACAATCAGCAGCGGCTGGCCGAACTGGAAGCGCTTGTCGGAGAAGAACTTGCCAAAACTGGGAACCTTGTTTCGTCCGAAACCGTACTTAACAAAGAAGACAATTAAAAGACATTATTGGTTTTATCAAGCAGGAGTTAAATTCAATGACACAAACAGAACCAACTCCTAAAAAGATTTCAATGGTCCCTGCCGCTCGGTGGAAATTTGTGCTGGCGGTTATCGGAGGAATCGCGGCAGGTTTTCTTCTGCACTGGGGACTGAGTTCGGCAAAAATGCCGCATCCCGCTGCCAATCAGATTTCCCAAGGGCAAAGCCCTGCTCAGGCGGACGTCTGGACATGCTCGATGCATCCGCAGATACATCAGCCCAAACCGGGAAAATGCCCTATCTGTTTTATGGATCTGATTCCCGTGGAAAGTTCCGAGGCAAGCGTCGCCGCGCCGCAGATTTCCTTTTCGCCGGAAGCGCTGAAGCCGATGGAAGTCCAAACGTCGCTCGTAGAACGAAAGTTTGTCGAGACCGAGGTACGAATGGTAGGCAGGATTGCCTACGATGAAACACGCGTTAAGAATATTACCGCATGGGTTCCGGGACGCATCGATAAACTCTTTGTGGACTTCACAGGAACAACCGTCCGAAAAGGCGACCATCTTATCGAACTTTACAGTCCCGAACTGCTCAGCGCCCAGTCGGAACTTATTCAGGCCGCACAGGCGGTAAAAAATCTCAATCCGGATACATCGGATTTGATGAAGCGCACCGTCGAATCTACCTATGCGTCGGCGCGGAAAAAACTGCAACTGCTCGGGCTGACGGATGAGCAGTTGACGGAGATTGAACAAACGGCGGTTCCGAGCGATCATGTTACGATTTATGCCCCGATCGGCGGGATTGTCATTGAAAAGGAAGCGACGGAAGGGATGTATGTCGAGACCGGCACGCGCATTTATACCATCGCGGACCTGTCGCAGATGTGGGTGCTGCTGGATGCCTACGAATCGGATATGATGTGGCTGCGCTACGGGCAGGAAGCCGTATTTGAGGTCGAAGCGTATCCGGGTCGGACTTTTTCCGGCGCCATAAGTTTTATTGACCCCCGGCTGGACACGAACACACGAACGGTCAAGCTCCGCGTCAATGTTGGCAATTCCGAGGGACTGCTCAAGCCGGGTATGTTTGTCAGCGCTGTCGTCAAAGCGAAAATTGCCGAAGAAGGCAAGGTGATGACCAAAAACATGGCGGGCAACTGGATATGCCCGATGCATCCGGATATTGTAAAGGACAAAGCAGGTACTTGCGATCTGTGCGGAATGGATCTGGTCATAATCGAATCGCTCGGCTATGTCCCGATGGATGCGGACCAGAAGCCCCCGCTGCTCATCCCCGCCTCGGCGGTCTTGTTCACGGGCAAGCGGGCGGTGGTTTATGTACAAGTGCCCGAAACAGAAAAACCCACCTTTGAGGGCAGAGAAATTATCCTCGGTCCGCGGGCGGGCGATTATTATCTTGTTCGTGAAGGGTTGTCTGCCGGCGAAGCCGTCGTTACCAAAGGCAGTTTTAAAATCGATTCCTCCCTGCAGATACAGGCCAAACCAAGCATGATGAATCCCGAGGGGCAACCAGTGCCCGCCGTTCACGAAGGCCATAAAATGTGAAACTATTACACAGAAAGGATGAAAACATGAAAACTCAATATGTCGTTTTGTCAGTCGTCATCGCCGGTTTAACGGCACTCGCTGTACTGAACGGTTGTAAAAAAGAACCGGCTGCCCCGGCTGTGGACATGAGCCATGAAGCGGCGGAAGCGGCCGAAAGCACGAAAGAACCTGTAACCCAAACCGCCGAAACGATTGAGCAGACAACCTGCCCCATCATGGATGGAAATAAAATCAACAAGGATATTTTTTCGAATACAAAGGCAAGAAGGTCTATTTCTGCTGCCCGGCCTGTGTTGAACAATTCAATAAAGACCCCGAGAAATATATTTCCAAACTTCCGCAGTTTCAAGATTAATTGATTGCCTTCAATGAAAGAAAACCGGTCATGGAACAACCGATGTATGAACAGACGCCGGAACAAAAATCGTGGGTAGGCCGGATTCTGGGATTTTGTATTTATAACAAGCTGGTGGTGGGACTGATTACCCTGTTCATCATCGGCTGGGGTATATATGTAGCGCCGTTTGACTGGCATTGGGGCGGATGGCAGCGAAGTCCGGTGGCGGTGGACGCCATTCCTGACATCGGCGAAAATCAGCAGATCGTGTTCACCGAATGGCCCGGCAGAAGCCCGCAGGATGTTGAGAATCAAATTACCTATCCATTGACAACGGCGCTGTTGGGCATCCCGAATATTAAAGTTATCCGCAGCAGTTCGATGTTCGGGTTTTCGTCGATTTATATTATTTTCGAGGATTTCTCGGCGTATGAAAAACTTGTCAACGGCAAGGACTTTTACTGGACGCGAAGCCGAGTATTGGAAAAGCTGGTCAGCTTGCCCGCCGGAACGCTGCCGACAGGCGTTCAGCCGATGCTGGGTCCGGACGCGACGGCGCTGGGGCAGATTTTCTGGTACACGCTGGAAGGCCGGGACAAGGACGGAAAACCCACCGGCGGATGGGACCTGGAGGAACTCCGAACAATCGAGGACTGGCAGGTTCGTCTCAAATTACGATCGGCCATCGGGGTCAGCGAAGTTGCTTCCATCGGCGGGTTTGTGCGGGAATATCAGATTGATGTCGATCCTGATGCGATGCGGGCATTCAACGTGGGTCTGGAAGAGGTCTTTGAGGCGGTACGACAGTCTAATATCGATGTCGGCGCTCAAACGATTGAACTGAATCGCGTCGAATATCTCGTCCGCGGCATAGGGTTTATAAAGACCACACAGGATATCGAGGACGCCGTCATCACGGTCAACGACAATGTCCCGGTTCAAATCAAACATGTGGCCAAAGTAACGTGGGGTCCGCAGATAAGAGTAGGGGCATTAGATAAAACCGGCGCCGAAGCGGTGGGAGGCGTGGTGGTCGCACGGTACGGCTCCAATCCTCTGGAGGTCATCAAGAACGTCAAAAAGAAAATCGAGGAGATTTCGCCCGGCCTGCC
This sequence comes from Planctomycetales bacterium, assembly GCA_022615575.1. Lineage (GTDB taxonomy): Bacteria > Planctomycetota > Phycisphaerae > Sedimentisphaerales > Anaerohalosphaeraceae > 4572-13. The sequence goes on along the minus strand of JAKEGM010000070.1, from coordinate 2,877 downwards.
ATCCAAGGCATTGGCCGATGGGACGGTTTCACGAGTAACCATCGTGCCGTTTTACGACAGAACGGGATTGATTTACGAAACTTTAGCAACGCTGAATGACGCGATCTATCAGGAAGTTCTGATAACAGTGATCGTGATAGGTATTATGGTGATGCATCTTCGCAGCAGCATCCTGATCAGTTCAATGATGCCGCTGGCGGTGCTGGGCTGTTTTATCATGATGCGGATTTTCGGGGTCGATGCCAATATCGTGTCGCTGTCGGGGATTGCCATCGCCATCGGTGCGATAACGGATATGGGAATTGTGATTTGCGAGAATATACTCAAACATCTGGATGAGGATCCGGCGGACATGCCAAGAACCGAAGTGATTCATCGTGCCGCAGCGGAGGTTGGGAGTGCGGTGCTATCGGCTTGTGTTTCAACGATCATCAGCTTTATTCCGGTCTTTTTTATGAGCGGGCCGGAAGGCAAACTCTTCAAGCCGCTGGCGTTCACCAAGACCTTTGTCTTGTTTGCCTCGATTGTGATTGCTTTGGCCATCATCCCTCCCGCCGCACATATACTCTTTTTCCCCCGTAAGATCGGCACCAAATATATCAGAACGATTCTATACTGCCTGCTTGCGATGGTCGGACTGGCAATCGGTTTTGCATTCAGTTGGCTGACGGGTCTTGCCATTATCGCCTTTGCAGGTTTTTATCTGTTCAAAGACAGAATCCCACAGCGATTACAGAAAGCCGCACCGATGGTGGCCAACATCATCGTCCTGATGCTGGTGGCGGTGCTGCTGACCTCGAACTGGTATCCCCTGGGTGTGCAGAAAGGATTGGTGATTAACCTTATCTTTGTCGGCGGTTTGATTGTCGGGCTGATGTCGCTCATTCTGCTGTTTCAGCATTTTTATGAACCGATACTTCGATGGTGCTTAAATCATAAGGCGGCATTTTTGTCGTTACCGGCAGCATTACTCGTGCTGGGAGCGCTGATATGGTTCGGCTTTGACAGGGTGTTCGGATTTGTGCCAAAAGTGTTTCGATCAAATAGTGCATGGTCTGCGGCGGCTCATACTTTTCCAGGACTGGGCCGGGAGTTTATGCCGCCTCTGGACGAAGGGTCGTTTTTGTATATGCCCACGACTATGGCCCACGCCTCTATAGGCGAGGCGCTGGATATTCTCGAAAAACAGGATATGGCCATCGGCAGCATCCCGGAGGTCGAATCGGTGGTCGGTAAAATCGGGCGGGCGGATTCGGCGCTAGACCCGGCGCCGGTGGGGATGATTGAAACGGTGATAAATTATAAAGATGAGTATATTACCGACAGTTCCGGCAGACGAATGACCTTCCGGTATGACAAACGGCAGGGCAACTTTGTACGCGACGCGGACGGCAACCTGATTGAAGACCCGTATGGCAGACCGTACCGGCAATGGCGGGATACTATTCATACGCCCGACGACATCTGGAAGGAAATCGTCGCGGCGGCACAAATCCCCGGTACGACCAGCGCCCCCAAACTCCAGCCCATCGCGGCGCGTCTGGTGATGCTCCAAAGCGGGATGCGGGCGGCGATGGGCGTTAAGATCAAAGGCCCCGATCTGGAAACGATAGAAAAGGTCGGTTTTGAGCTGGAAAAGATGCTCAAGGAAACGCCTGGCGTCGAACCGGCGACGGTGATCGCCGACCGTATTATCGGCAAGCCCTATCTGGAGATTGTGCCGGACAGGCAGTCGCTGGCACGATACGGCATATCAATTGAGCAATTCCAGCGCGTGGTGGAAGTCGCCATCGGTGGAATGCAGGTAACGACCACTGTCGAAGGCCGGTATCGGTTTCCGGTGCGCATCCGGTATTTGCGCGACCTGCGGGGACAGATTGAGGCGTTAGAGAAAATTTTAATACCGTCGATGGAAGGTCCGGCCCAGATACCGCTCATTCAGCTTGCCGAGATTCGGTATGTCCGCGGGCCGGAAGTCATCAAAAGCGAAGACACGGCGCTGGTGGGCTATGTCCTGTTCGACAAAAAGAGCGGATACGCCGAGGTCAATGTCGTGGAAAACGCGGCCAGAGTCATCCAGGAAAAAGAAGCGGCCAAAGAGTTTGTCCGGCCCGCCGGAGTGGATATTACCTTTGCCGGAGCGTATGAAAACCAGCTTCACGCAACCTGGACCCTGATGATTTTAGTGCCGGTGGCGTTGTTTTCCATATTTATTATCGTCTATTTTCAGTTCAGGGCAGTTTCAACAACGCTGATGGTTTTTGTGGGGGTGATGGTATCGTGGTCGGGTGCCTTTTTGCTGATTTGGCTTTACGGCCAGCCGTGGTATATGGATTTCTCGCTGTTCGGCGTCAATATGCGAGAATTGTTCCAGGTGCATCCCATCAATTTGAGCGTAGCGGTGTGGGTTGGATTTCTGGCGTTATTCGGTATCAGCGACGACGATGGAATTGTGATGGGGACTTATCTTGATTATTCGTTTCGCAGCCATACGCCGGCAACCATCGAACAGGTTCGTACTATCACAATAGCAGGAGCCAAACGGCGTGTCAGAGCCGCTCTTATGACGGGATCAACGACGGTGCTGGCGCTGATTCCGGTATTCACCTCGACCGGTCGCGGCAGCGATATTATGGTGCCGATGGCAATCCCCTCGTTCGGCGGGATGATTATCGAAATGCTGACGTTGCTTATCGTGCCGGTACTCTACTGTGCCGTCAAGGAATTTGATCTGAGAACGAAAAAAACCATATAAAACCGCATGGGTTGTTTTGCTTCTCTTTCAGAGCCCGTTGCACAATGATTTTCGAATCCAACCATTGGATTCGATGGCTGTCAGGGACAGACGGCTCAATTCTCTGTTTCCCAAACACCTTT
>JAKEGM010000069.1 GCA_022615575.1 Planctomycetales bacterium | reverse complement strand
GGTCCATATAGGACTGAATCAGCAGAACGCCGCGGCCGGTGGATTTGTAGAGATTGCTGTTGCAGCGCGGGTCCGGGATGCCTTCCGGGTCAAACCCGAAACCCTCATCGGCAATCGAAATATCAAATTTTTCCGGCGTAATCAGGCAGTGAACGGTAACAATTTTTTCGGGGTCGGCATGATTGCCGTGTTTGATGGCATTGACAAAGGCCTCTTCGAGGGACAGGTGAATCGCAAAGATTACATCCTCGCCGAAAGAATGCGCCTGGAGTGTCTGCAGAAGCGACTGGATGACCTGCTGGGCTTCGGCCTCTGTACTTTTGAGTTCCCACGACTGATGCAGGATTTTCGATGCCTCGGACAAGGGCTAATCTCTTTCACTCATTACACGCATTGATACCATGGACCCGCTCTTAAACCATCCCTGCGCATATTATTATCGTTTGTCGGGCGGCCTGACTTTAGGACCTTTTAAGCCCCACCATTGCGTCGTCCACGGAGTTAAATATTTCAAAAATCTTGTCCAAACGGGTAATCCGGAAAACTTCGAGGATTTTGGGACGGATTGAACACAATCGAAGCCGACCGTGGTTTTCATAGACCTTTTTGCTGATGCGAATCAGCAGTCCCAGGACAGAACTTGTCAGGAATTGTACACTTGAAAAGTCCACAACTAACTGAATGGCCGGCGTTTGAGTAATCAGGGGCATAAACGACCCTTCCAGCCCCTTGAGCTGGGCTTCGTCAAGTATTTTTTCATCGGTTAGGGTGGCAACCACCACAGAACCGAAGTATTCAACTTTCAGATTAGGATTTATTGTGTCCATTTTTCTCTCCTGTTCCAGCGTAATTGCCGAATGGTATTCAAAAAAGCCGCCGCTGTCAATCTCCTTACCCTTGGAAATTGGGATGGAGCAGGTTTTTCGTGAAAATCGTTGTTTTGGGGGCGGTTTTGTGGTAATTAGCAATTTTAGGCGATTCAGGGAACAGGAGACCGAACTTTTAAGGCAGAGGTTTTATCATGGCCCAGACATTGACATATAAGATACTCGCGAGACACCTGGTCGAGGGGGAGTTGAAGGCGGGGCATCCCATCGGCATCCGAATTGACCAGACGCTGACCCAGGACGCTACGGGAACCACGGGCTTTCTGCTGTTTGAATCAATGGGAACCGCTCGTGTACAGACGGAGCTGTCCGTCAGCTATGTCGATCACAACACGGCCCAGTTTGGGCCGGAAAACCACAACGATCACCTCTACCTGCAAACTATTGCGGCCAAAAGTGGCGTTTATCACTCCCGTCCCGGCAACGGCATTTGTCATCAGGTTCATCTGGAGCGGTTTGCCCGGCCGGGCGCAACGCTTTTGGGCAGCGACTCGCATACCCCCACCTGCGGCGGCATTGGCTGCCTGGCTATCGGGGCCGGCGGGATGGATGTGGCGGTCGCCATGGGCGGGGGGCTGTTTTATATGGACTGTCCAAAGGTTATCGGCGTCGAACTGACCGGCAAACTGGCCGACTGGGTTACGGCCAAAGACGTGATTTTGAAATTATTGGGCATTCTAACGACAAAAGGCAACGTCGGTTGCGTAGTTGAATACTTCGGCAAAGGCGTCGAGACGCTAACCGTTCCTCAGCGGGCGACCATTGCCAATATGGGCGCCGAGATGGGGGTAACAACGAGCATTTTTCCAAGCGATAAAAGAACGCTTGAATTTCTTGAACTTCAGAGACGCGACGGTGTCTATGGACCGCTCTATGCCGATCCCGAAGCATCCTACGACCGCACTGTCCGCCTCAATCTTGCCGAACTTGAGCCGATGGCGGCGTGTCCGTCGTCGCCGGACAATATCGAGCCGGTCTCTCAGATTGCCGGACGCAAAATTCATCAGGTCGTTATTGGAAGCTGTACCAACTCCAGCTATATGGATTTGATGATGGCGGCCAGGATGCTGGAAGACCGAAAGATCGACCCGATGGTCGAATTTGCCGTCGCGCCGGGCAGCCGGCAGGTGCTGGAGATGATCGCACAGAATGGCGCTTTAACGTTGCTGATTGCCGCCGGCGCCCGGATTCTGGAATCGGCCTGCGGGCCGTGCATCGGGCAGGGGTTTTCGCCCGGCAGCGGCACGGTTTCGCTGCGGACGTTTAATCGAAACTTCGCCGGACGCACCGGCACACCCGGCGACCAGTGCTATCTGGTCAGCCCCGAAACGGCTGTTGCCTCGGCGATTATGGGGGAAATTACGGACCCGCGGGACCTCAAACGCTTGATGGGCATTGGTTATCCGAAGATCAAATTACCCCAAGAGTTTCTCATCGACGACAGTATGATTGAAAAACCGGTTCCTCTGGATCAGGTCAGCCGAGTCGAAGTGCTGCGCGGACCGACGATAATCGTGCCGGAGTCGCCGAAGCATCTGCCGGAGAAGCTTGACGGCCAGGTATTGCTCAAATGTGGCGATAAAATCACGACCGATCATATCATGCCTGCGGGGGCGTTTCTGAAGTACCGCTCCAACGCGCCGCAGTATTCCAAATATGTCTTTCACTGCTTCAATGAAGAAGGCCAGCCGACCTTTGCCGAACGCGGGCTGTCGCTGAAGAAACAGGGCATCGGCGGCATTATCGTTGCGGGCGAAAGTTATGGTCAGGGTTCCAGTCGGGAACATGCGGCGCTGTGCCCGATGTATCTGGGCGTGCGGGCGGTCATCGCCAAATCCATCGAGCGCATCCATAAGGCCAACTTAATCAATTTCTGCATCGTCCCGATCGAGTTTGACAACCCGGACGATTACGATGCCGTCAGCGTCAATGACCGCATCGAAATTGCCGGCCTGGCAGAGGCCGTCAAACACCTTGACGCCGTTATCATCGTTAATCAAGCCACAAATGTTCAGATAAAAGGCAAACTGACGCTGTCGGCGAGGGACCGCGACATTCTGCTGGCCGGCGGCCTATTGGCCTATACCCACAAAAAGGCGATGGACCGATGAAAGCCGGTTCGATTGTTACCGTCTTCGGCGCCAGCAAGACCGTGCCGGGACAGCCGGAATTCGAGACAGCCCAAACGTTGGGACGGTTGTTAGCCGAGAGGGGGTTTACCGTCGCCAACGGCGGATACGGAGGTACGATGCTGGCTTCGGCCAAAGGCGCCGTCGAAGCGGGCGGCACAGTCGTTGGCGTAACGTGCCGGGCGTTTAAACGCGGCAAAGCCAATGAATACGTCAGCGAGGAAATCGCGACCGATTCACTGACCGAGCGATTGGCCAAACTGATTGAACTGGGCAATGCTTATCTGGTATTACCGGGCGGCACGGGTACGCTGTTGGAACTGGCGGATGCATGGGAACATAAAAATAAGGGGTTCTCAAACGCCGACAAACCGATTATACTGGTGGGTGCGTTTTGGAAGCCGCTGGTGGCGATGATGGGCCGGGCGGATGCGGACTGTCTACGGGCGGTGGATTGCGTCGAAAGCCCGGAGGCGGCCGTTGCGATGGTTGTGTCAAAACTCAATATAGAGTAAGGCAAATGTGAAAACGATGAAAAAGGCGGTTTATGCAATCCTGATACTGGCGATGGGAACAGCGGTCTTCGGGTCGGACGCCCCAAAGGATGTTGAGAAAAAGCCGTCCGTTGGCTCTGTGGCGGCCATCGACGACGGTTTCTTTGTCGATGGCATCGAGGGCTGGCTGAAAAAGGGGCCTGACGGACAGACGTGGCATTTTGCGCCGGATAAGCCAATTGAAGCCGGCGACAACAAAATCGTTGCTGCAGGGATACCCCTTGTGCTGCTGCCGTGTGCGGTACGGGAACAGATGATTACCCTTGCCGGGCAGGAAAACCAGCTCTATGTTCGGCTGTGGGCGATGTTCACGCAATACAAGCATACCAATTACCTCTACAGCGTCTATTTTCTCCCGATTCGTGAGGATGCCGCCGCACCGCAAACCGAAGCGAATCCTCCTTCCGGCACCGAGTCGCCGAAGCAGGAGACGTCCGAAGAAGAGTCCATTATTCCGAGCCATCTTCTTGCTCAGATTAAATCAACACGGACGCCCGACTTGAAAAAATTTCAGCAGATCGCACAAGTGACCGGCGATATTAATCTTATCGGACGAACCGGATATATAGTGGAAGAAAACGGAACCTGTATTTTCAGGCCGGATGGATTCGGGATGAAGGTGGATGGTCAGCAGCTTCTTCTTCTGCCCAATGAGGCCCGCCAGACCGCCGAAAAGCGATTGTTTCCAAGCGCCGGGCGTGCGCGGTATAACGTTTCGGGGCTGATAACGACCTGCGGCGGACGCACGTATCTTTTGCTCCGGCGGGCAACGCGGACCTTTACCCATGGAAACTTTACGCCGTAAATTAAGGCCGTAATGCAGAGTTCTTGGTTCGTACTTAAAGGTTTGAAGTGGCAGCAGCGTTTGACGACATCCTGTTTAAGACAAGCGACGCCGATTACCCCGACCGCCTCCGGCGGTTACGGGCTGAACACTCGATGAGCGGCTTTCTTGAAAACCGCGGCGAGCTGGCCCAAACCGTTCGACAAATCGTCACCGATGTCGCCCGGCGAGGCGATGCGGCTGTGGCGGAATACACCGAAAAATTCGACACGGTAAAACTGTCTCCCGGCCGGTTCCGCATCTCTGCTGAAGACCTGAAGGAAGCGTACCGCCAATTCGAACCGCTGTTGCTGAAATCCCTGAAAAAATCCATCGCCAATGTGCGGAAATATCAGTCCGGGATTTTTATCGGCGCCAAAAATAAGCATCCGGGGATTCGCTACACACCGCTGAATCGCGTCGCACTCTGTATCCCCGGCGCCAGTGCCCCTTTGCCCAGCACCGTGATCATGACCGCTGTTCCGGCGCAAGTGGCCGGCGTTAAAGAATTGGCTGTACTTACTCCGCCGCGGCACAAAGGCAGCGTTCACCCGGTCATCTTGGGCTTGTGCCATGAGTTGGGGATTACGGAAGTGTATCGTCTCGGCGGGGCACAGGCCGTCGCGGCAGCCGCGTATGGGACAAAAACCATCGCCAAAGTCGATAAAATCGTCGGCCCCGGCCATGATGTCGTCCAATTAGCCAAAAAGGAGGTCTTCGGGCTTGTCGATATCGACTCCTTCGCCGGCCCCAGCGATGTGCTGATTGTCGCCAATGACAAGGCCAATCCCGCCTGGGTCGCCGCCGACATGCTCAGCCAGGCCGAACACAACCCCGGCGCTGGGCTGGTCGTAACGGATTCAATGGCACTGGCACAGAAGGTACTGGCGGAACTGGAGAGCCAATGTGCCCGATTAAACCGTGCCGAGGCCACCGCCGAATGCCTGAAGGCCTATAGCGCCATAGTGGTCTGCCAAACGATGGAGGCGGTCATTGACTGGGCCAACGACTTTGCCGCCGAACACCTGCAAGTCCAGTGCGGCCGGCAAAGCAAAGCCGTCAGCAAAAAACTCGTCAACGCAGGCGCCATCTTCATCGGCCCCTGGACGCCCGTGGCCGTCGGCGACTATTGGGCAGGTCCCAGCCACACGCTGCCGACACGCCAGACCAGCAAATTCTTCAGCGCGCTGACCAGCAACGATTTTGTCAAATCCACCAGCATCATCGAATACACACAGCAGCAATTGGCTGACGCAGCGGAGGATATTGTCCGACTGGCAACGACCGAAGGGCTGGACGCCCATGCCAAAAGCATACAAAAACGACTTGAGCAGCGATGAAAACGATTGATTTACGCAGCGATACGGTAACGCTTCCGACAGAGGCGATGTATGAGGCGATGCGCACGGCGCCACTGGGCGATGATGTGCTTGGCGACGACCCGACGGTTATCAAGCTTGAGCGGCTTGCCGCCGAACGTATGGGCAAAGAGGCCGCTTTGTTGACCCCCAGCGGAACGATGGCCAATTTGATTGGTGTTCTGACTCACTGCGGCCGGGGCGACGAAGTCATCCTTGGCGACAAGTCGCACACCTTCGTGTACGAAGCCGGCGGCATCAGCGCCTATGGCGGCGTGCATCCGCATACGCTTCCCAATCAGCCGGACGGGACATTGGGGATAGAGCAGGTCGAAGCGGCTATCCGGCCCAATGATGTGCATTTTCCCCGGACGCGGCTGATCTGCCTGGAAAACACGCACAATAAATGCGGCGGTGTCGTGCTGAATCCCGCCTATCTGGAGGCGGTTGGCACGCTGACCCGGCGATACGGCCTGAAGTTTCATATCGACGGTGCGCGGATTTTTAACGCATCCGTAGCCCTGGGGGTCGATGTGCGCCAACTGACGTGCTGGTGCGACAGCGTTGCATTCTGTTTGAGCAAAGGACTGTGCTGCCCGCTTGGCTCGGTTTTGTGCGGTCCGGCCGATTATATCGTTCAGGCCCGGCGCATCCGCAAGGGGCTTGGCGGCGGGATGCGGCAGGCTGGGATTATCGCTGCGGCGGGCATTGTGGCGTTGGAAACCATGGTGGATCGGCTGGCCGAAGACCACGCCAATGCGGCGCTGCTGGCCCGGGGCCTGTCAGAAATTGACGGCATCGATATCAATTTAAATACGGTAAAAACCAATATGGTTTATTTTTCATGTAAGCCCAACGCCGCCTCCGACGAGGCGCTGCTCGAACGAACCGCCGCCCGCGGCGTTCTGTTTTTGCAAATTGCCCCGCGGCGATTCCGCCTGGTCGCCCATCACGGGATTGACGCTGATGATATCTGCCAGACCCTCCAAATCATCGCCGACAGTATTGCATAAGCAGGTCTGACAAGTTTTGTTTGCGTACAAAAAAGGACGGCCGGACTTTCTCGGCCGGCCGTCCCTGATTTCAAATCCTATGCGAACGTAACGCTCATCGTGCCGTTCAACTGCTTCTCATCACGATGCTCATCATGCTCTTTACTGTCCCAGCGACTGTATCAGGTTCGGCAGCCACAGCGAAAACCATGGGATATAGGTAATTGCCATTAAGGCCGCAATCACCGCCACAAAAAACGGGATCATCGACGGCAGCGCCTTGGCGATGCTGATTTTGCCGACTCCGCAGCCGATAAACAGGCATGTCCCAACCGGGGGCGTGCACAACCCAATGCACAGATTGGCAATCAGGATAATCCCAAAATGAATTGGATCGACGCCGATTTTGGCCATCACCGGCAGAAAAATCGGCGTAAAAATCAATACCGCCGGCGTCATATCCATAAAAGTCCCAACAATCAGCAGAATGAGATTGATTAACAGCAGGATCACGATTTTATTGTCCGAAAGTTCCAACACCGCGGCACTGACATTCTGCGGGATATTCTCACGCGCCATCACCCAGCTCATCGCCGTTGAACAGGCGACCAGCAGCATCACGACTGCTGTCGTTTTGGCCGACTGCAATAAAATGCGAGGAAGGGACGACCATTTGACTTCCCGATAGACCCCGACGCTCAATATCGCCGCATACGCAACCGAAACCGCCGATGCTTCAGTCGCCGAACAAATACCGCCCAGGATGCAGTAAAGAACGATAATAATCAGCAGCAGACTCGGTACCGCCTGAACGAAGGTTGTCATAATCCGTTTCAGCGATGTCGGCTGGGCCCCGCCATAGCCGCGCTTTCTGCAAACCAACCCGCTGGCAATCATAATCGCAATGCCGACCAGTATCCCCGGCAGGACGCCGGCCATAAACAAATCGGCCACCGAAACACTGCCGGCCACTACCGCATAAACAATCATGACATTGCTGGGCGGAATCAAAAGCCCTGTCGTCGCCGCCGTCGAGGTAATCGCCACATTAAACGCCGTATCGTACCCCTTGCGGTTCATTTCCGGGATCATAAAGCCGCCGATGGATGATACGGCTGCTGCGGCCGACCCTGAAATGGAACCAAACATCATGCATGTCAGCACATTGACATACCCCAGCCCGCCTTTGCACCAGCCGACGACGGCGGAGGCAAAGTCGATCAGCCGCCGGGCCATTCCCCCTTCGCCCATCAGGTAGCCGGATATTACAAAAAAGGGAATCGCCAGCAGCGGGAAACTTTCAACACCTGCCGACATGCGCTCGGCAATAATATAACACGTTTCGACATTGCCGATGGCCAATACCGTCAGAAAAGAGGCCACGCCGATGCAAATCGCTATCGGCACATTCATCAGCAGCAGAATCGTAAAGCTCAGTACGAGAATCAGGATTTCTTCAATCATGGGATGCTCCCTCCGGTTTTTTGCCGGCCAGCAGTTCGGCGATATGCTCAATCGCAAACAAAACCATAAAGCATCCGCTTATCGGTACGATGATATATTTGTACCCGGCTTGAATCTGCAATGCCGGCAGCGTCTGGCCGGCCTGGAGTGTGCGGCTAAACAGGAGCCATCCGCCATAGACCATCGAAGCTGCCGCAAACAATCCCACGATCAGATGCACAATGATGTCATTCAGCCGCTGAGCCGAAGGAACCAGTTTGCCCGTAAAGTAATCGACGCCCAGATGTCCCTTTTCAGCATAGGCCAGTCCGCCGCCCAGAAGCGAAATCCACATCAGGAGAATCGTTGCCACTTCTTCGGTCCAGTTTGTTTGATGCCCGATGGCGTAGCGGCTGAACACGCCCCACAGCACGTCGAGCACCAGCGCCGCCATAATCAAAATCACCGCCCCATGCAGCAATTTGACAACCGCCTGTCGCATCGTCACTAAAATAAAGAACGGTATTTTCATTGCACGGCCTTGATCTGTTTAATCATCTGATCCACTTCTGTCCCCTCGTACCGGTTATACATTTCGTGTGCTTTTTGCCGGAACGGGGCCAGTTCGGGATGATAAATTTTTACGCCCAATTCTTCAATTTGCCGGAGGTCTTTTTCGGTTTCTTCGATCCAAAGCTGCCGCTGGTAGGTTACGGATTCTTCCGCCGCCTGCTTGAGCCAGGTCTGCACCTGGGCCGGCAGTTTTTGCCAGCTAGCCTCGCTCATCAGCAGCAAATCCGGAATGCGGGTATGCTCAGTCAGTGAAAAATGCCGGCAGACCTCAAAATGCCGGTTGGTATAGAAACTCGGCACATTGTTTTCCGCCCCGTCGATAACGTTCTGCTGCAGGGAGGTATAAAGCTCGCCCCAGGGAATCGGCGTCGGCGAAGCGCCAAAGACCTCGACCATCGCCATCGCCGTTTCGCTTTTTTGGACGCGGATTTTCTGGCCCTTCAGGTCGTCCGGCGACAGGACCGGCTTGACGGCCGTATAAAAGTTGCGGCTTCCGGAATCATAATAACACACGCCGTGTAGTCCTTTTGAGGTTCCTTTCAGAAGCATGGCCTGGCCGATGGGGCCTTCGAGCACTTTCCAGTAGTGCTCCTCGTCCCGGAAGACATATGGGACACTGAAAACCGTCATTTCCTTGATGAAGCTTTCCAGCGGTGCCGCCGAAACCTTGGCTAGGTCCAGCGCGCCGTTTTGAAGCTGTGCGATGTTTTCAGTCTCGGATCCGAGCTGTCCGCTGGGATAGATTTCGATAACAACCTTGCCGCCGGACAACTGGCGCATCCGCTCGGACATCCGAACCATTCCTTTGTGCACCGGATGCACCGGCTCAAGGCCGTGCGACAGTTTCAGCACCAGCGTGTCGCCCGTATCGTTATTTTTCGTCTGGCGAACAAACACGCTGAACAGCGCCACGGAAAGAACGATTCCAGCGCCGGCTCCGACGGTGAAAAATGATACTGCTTTTTTATCCATCTCAATTTCCTGTTTTCAAGGGTTCATTATCCCAAAGCGATTCTTTCCCAATCCGCCATGGGGCGTTTTTACGGCTCCGATTATAAGTGACTTTTACATGGCAACATCTATGGGGAAATAGGTTTTTGCGTTCGTAAAGCAGATGTTTTTCACCATCTGCCCCAGCCATGTCATATCATTGGGCCAGAAGCCCTTTTCGACTTCTTCGCCCAGCAGATGGCACAGAATCCGGCGGAAGTATTCGTGCCGCGGGTAGGACAGAAAGCTTCTCGAATCGGTCAGCATCCCCACAAACCGACTCAACAGTCCCAGATTCGACAAGGCGTTCATCTGCCGAATCATGCCGTCCATCTGGTCGAGAAACCACCAGCCGGCGCCGAATTGCAGCTTGCCCGGAACGGAACCATCCTGAAAGTTTCCGATCATCGCGGCGAGCATCTCATTATCCCGGGGGTTGAGATTGTACAGGATGGTCTTGGGTAACCGGTCGGTTTTGTCCAGCGCATCAAGAAATCTGGAAAGCGGTTGAGCCGTGAGGCAATCCCCGATTGAATCGAACCCCGTATCAGGACCGACTTTATTGAACATCCGTGTATTGTTGTTGCGCATCGGTCCCAGATGAAGCTGCTGAACCCATCCTTTTTCGGCGTCCATCAGGGCAAATTCCACCATCATGGCGGATTTGAATTTCAACTGCTCTTCGTCCGAAAGGTCTTTGCGTGAACGGATTTTGTCGAAAATACTGTTTATGTCAGCCGCCGTGTAAGCTGCGGCATAAACCGTTTCGAGGCCGTGGTCGGAGATTCGGCAGCCGACGGTATGGAAGAAATCGTGCCGTTTTCTGAGGGCCTTCATGTAATCGCTGAAATCCCGGATATCAATATCGGTCGTTGCCGAAAGCATATCGATCCAATCATTCAGCGCCGGGATGTTTTCGGCGGCCATCCCTTTGTCTGGTCGCCAGGTCGGAAGAACGTTGATCTCAAATCCATCGGCTTTGATTTTTTGATGGTGTTCCAGCGTATCGACCGGGTCATCCGTGGTGCAGACAATCCGGACATTCATCTTTCGCATCAGGTTCCGGGCGCTGAATTCCGGGCTGTTTGTCATTTCGCTGCATTTTTCGTAAATGGCTTTGGCTGTATCGGGATTCAGGAGCTGCTCAATCCCGAAGTAGCGTCTCAGTTCCAGATGGGTCCAGTGATACAGGGGATTTCGGATTGCATACGGGACGGTTTGTGCCCATTTTTCAAATTTTTCCCAATCGGAGGCGTCGCCGGTGCAGTACCGTTCGGCGACCCCGTTGGTCCGCATAGCGCGCCACTTGTAATGATCGCCGTAGAGCCACGCCTGCGTGATGTTTTCAAATTGAATGTCCTCGGCAATTTGCTTCGGCGGCAAATGGCAATGATAATCATAAATCGGCATCGCCGCGGCATGCTCATGATAAAGCCGTCGGGACGTTTCGTTCAGCAGCAGAAAGTCGTTATCCATATACATAATTAAAAATCCAAAGCGCTAAACCTTAAGAAAATCAAATATCAAAAATACAGTATTGCAGGCAATCCGCATATTTTTAATTTTCAAACACGGACATTTACTTTTGGTTAAACCGCGTACGTGGAAGCCGCGGTTGTACCGCCCCGGCCCGTCCAGTTGGTGTGGAAAAACTGGCCGCGAGGCCTGTCCACACGCTCGTAGGTATGCGCCCCGAAATAATCGCGCTGCGCCTGAAGCAGATTGGCCGGAAGCCGCTCAGCACGGTAGCCGTCATAATAAGCCAGCGCCGAACTGATCGCAGGCATCGGAACGCCCATATTCACCGCCGCGACAACAACCCGCCGCCATGCGGCCTGCGCCTTTTCAACGGCGTTCTTAAAGAACGGGTCCAGCAGCAGGTTGCTCAGATGGGGATTTTTGTCGAAGGCCTCTTTGATTTTACCGAGGAAAACCGAGCGGATAATGCAGCCGCCGCGCCACATCAGGGCGATGCCGCCGTTGTTCAGATTCCAGTTGTATTCCTTTGCCGCGGTCCGCATCAGTTGATAGCCCTGGGCGTAAGAGACGATTTTGCTGGCGTAGAGCGCCTGCCGCAAATCATCCACCATCTGCTTTTTGTCGCCGTCAAACGCCTTCTTGGGGCCGCTCAATACTTTTGACGCCGCCACGCGCTCTTCTTTGATCGCCGACAGGCAGCGGGCAAAGACCGCTTCGCCGATGAGCGTCAGCGGCATACCGGTATCCAGCGCTGCCACAACCGTCCATTTGCCGGTTCCTTTTTGTCCGGCGGCATCCAAAATCAAATCGACCACTTCTTTTCCGTCGTCGTCCTTATAACCCAGGATGTCCCGTGTAATTTCAATCAGATAGGAATCCAGTTCGCCTTCGTTCCATTCTTTGAAAACGGCGTGCATCCGGTCGTTGCTTAGCCCCAAGCCCTGTTTCATCATCTGGTATGTTTCGCAGATCATCTGCATATCACCGTACTCGATGCCGTTATGGACCATCTTGACGAAATGACCGGCGCCGTTTTCGCCTACCCAGTCGCAGCAGGGTTCGCCCGCGTTGGTATGGGCGGAAATCTTCTGGAAAATCGGCTTGACGTGAGGCCACGCCGCGGGCGATCCGCCGGGCATGATGGACGGCCCCAGCAGGGCGCCTTCCTCTCCGCCGGAAACACCGGTGCCGATGTACAGTTTGCCCTTGTTTTCCACATATTGCGTGCGGCGGATGGTGTCGGGGAAATGGCTGTTGCCGCCGTCGATGAGAATATCGCCATTTTCCAGATGCGGCAGGACCTGTTCGATAAAATCATCCACCGGTTTTCCGGCTTTGACCATAATCATCACTTTCCGCGGGGTCTTCAGGTTGGCGACCATGTCCTCGACCGAATGACAGCCGAGGATGTTTTTGCCTTTGGCCCGGCCAGCGATAAAATCATCCACTTTTGAAACGGTTCGGTTGTAACAGGCCACGGTAAAACCCTTGCTTTCCATATTCAGGATGAGATTTTCGCCCATCACCGCCAAGCCGACGACGGCTATATCTGCTGTTGCCATTTTTTTTCTCCATGCGATTAATAAATCATTCGTGTTACCGTTTTATGAACATCTGTTGCTGATTAACGTTTAACTCTTGCGTTGCCGTTCCATATACTCCATATCTGGTCTTCATCGGCGGGCTGAGCGTAATCGGTAAGCATCGTAACAGCAAGTGCTCCGCTTGCCCAGCCAAACCTGGTGCATTGTTTCACATCCCATCCCTTGAGTATTCCGTACAGTAAACCGCCGACAAAGCCATCGCCGCCGCCAATACGGTCAAGAACGCCGATCTCACGCGGCTTGATGATTTCCCAGTCCGTACTGTCAGTTACCAGTGCGCCCCACAGATGGCAGTTTGCCGACATAACCTCACGAAGCGTTGTTCCAAAGTATTTGGCATTGGGGTAGGCAACCTGAACTCTGCCGATCATCTCTTTAAAGCCGTCGATTTTCGCATCAAGCCCCTGGCCGCCGGATTCCGGACCGGCGATGCCGAGGCAGAGCTGAAAGTCTTCTTCGTTGCCGATGAGTATATCACTGCGAGAAGCGATTTCGGCAAACGCCCGGGCAAGTTCTTTTTCCCGGCCCTTCCAAAAGCTGGCTCGATGGTTCAGATCGAACGATATGAGCGAGCCGTTTTCCTTGGCGATACGGGCAATGTCAAGACAGAACTTGCTGGTCTTAGGCGACAGGGCCGCGATCAGCCCCGAAAGGTGCACAATTTTAGCTCCTTCCTTCACAAAGATTCTATCAAGGTCAAAATCATCGACGCTAAGCTCTCGCCCGACTTCGCCGGCTCTGTCGTTTTGAACCCTCGGTCCGCGAGCGCCCCAGCCGCTGTCCGCCATATTGATCTGGTGGCGATAGCCCCAGGGGCCGCCCTGTTCAAACTCCGGGCCTTCAAAGTCCATTCGACGGCTTCTGATATTGTCCTTGATAAAGTGCGAAACAGGGCTGTCTTTGACAAATGCCGTCAAAATTTTGACCGGCATACCCAGATACGAAGCAACGCTTGCGACATTACTTTCGGCGCTGGTTGCCTGCATTTTAAAGGTGTCGCTGCAATGGAAGGGCTGCGAATCAACAGGCGTTAATCGAATACCCATGCTGGTTGCAGCAATGAGAGAATATTTTTTTGATGTGTTTTGAGTCATTTTTTTAATCCATAAACAGAATGTTGTTATGATTTAAACCTTTCCTGCCACGACCACAAACCCATACCGGGATTGGAGATAAAAAAAAGATCTTCGCCGCCAACAGTGTTAAGGCCATCTTTTAGTTTTTTGGGATTGTAGCGGTTTATCATGTTGGTTAAATCGGCGTACCCGAAGTTGACCGATTCGATTTCGTCCCTTGAAACGTGTCCTGGACAATAGGTGATTTTGAATCGTCTCTCCGAAGAACCGTGTATCAGATGTGCCGCGGCGCTCAAGTTGTTCCGAAGCTCCTCGTTTTCCCGGACAAGCCGCAGGACCTTGTCGGTCCCCACATAGCCGTATTTTCGAATCAGCCGGTCGATTTCCTTGTCCTCACCGAACTCTTTCAGTCCCGGCGCCAGCACAATCAGCTCGCCGTCATCGGCCATCGCCATACGCGTCCGGTAGATGCTCTTGTTGCCCAGCCAGGTACTCTTGAACTCTTCCGGCTCCAGATAGACAATTGTCTTTTTGAGCGGCTTATCCAGCATCCGAAAATTAACCTTCAGCGACAATGCCGCGGCCTGCTCAAAGCATTCTGCATCATCGCCGATAAACAGCCCGCGCACAACTGGACCATTATCCGTCGCTGCAACCACCGTCAAAATATACACGATCGGCATGTTTTTGGCAAAATGGTCGGAGGCGTAATTCAGCACGCGGCGAACGGGGGTATCGGCGCGTCCCATGATATTTTCCATGCCGTAAACGGCGCCGAGAAAGTGGCTTTTGTTAATACCTTCCGGCCCGCCAGTGCCGACAAAGATGTTTTTGTTATAATTGGCCATTCCGATGACTTCATGCGGCACAACCTGACCGATTGATAAAATCAAATCGAACCCGCCTTCAACCAGTAGCCGGTTGACCTGTGCCGGCCAGCTGAAATCAACTTTGCCGCCGCTGACCTGCCGAAGGTAGTCCGCCGGCACTTCGCCCAGCGTTACGACATCCTTCCGCCAGTCATGGACGCGAAACAGCGACGCCGGGATATTGCCGAACATCCGCCGGATTTCCTTGGGAGTCATGGCCGCATGCGTTCCCAGTGCCGGCAGAATATCCGTTACCCTTTCACCGTAATAGTCCCATGCAAAATGCGTCAGCATCCCTGCCTGTGAATAAAACCGCGTAATATCCGGCGGTATGGCCAGGACCTTTTTGCGGCCGCCAAGCCTGTCAAATGCCGCATAGAGACCCTTCCGAAGGTCTTCGGCAGCCAATTGGTCGGTTGGGTTTCCCCGCTGATAATAAAGCATAACGGCCTCGTTTACCGGTGATAAAGATTAAACGCCGCTGAAGGCGCTGAAACCGCCGTCCACCGGCACGACAATGCCGGTTACAAATTTTGCCGCATCACTCAAAAGCCACACCGCCGTGCCGGTCAGTTCATCCGCTTGCCCAAAGCGTCCCATCGGCGTATGCTCAATAATCGTTCTGCCCCGCGGCGTCAGTTCGCCGGTTTTCCCGTCGGTCAATAAAAAGCGGTTTTGCTCGGTCAGAAAAAAACCCGGGGCAATGGCGTTGACGCGAATCTCTTTGGAATAGTTCTGGCACATGTGAACCGCCAGCCATTGTGTAAAATTGCTGACCGCCGCTTTTGCCGCCGAATAGGCCGCGATTTTGGTCAGCGGACGGAACGCGTTCATGCTCGAAATATTCAAAATGACCCCCCGTCCCTGGTCGGCCATATATTTGCCAAAAACCTGGCACGGCAGAATCGTGCCCAGCATATTCAGGTCAAAGACCCAGCGAATGGCCTCGTGTGGAATATCGAAAAAGGACATATCCGGCGAGGTGGTCGCCTCTTTTTTGTTGCCGCCGGCGCCGTTGATTAAAACATCAATTCCGCCCATTGTGTCCCGGGCGCATGCGAAGGCCTCCTGGATATCTTTTTTGTCCAGAACATTCGCCTTAACCGGAATCGCAAAGCCGCCTTCCGCCTCGATTTCTTTGGCCAGGTTATTGGCCTTGAAAACATCGTAATCGACGATGCAAACCTTGGTGCCTAAGCGGGCCAGCTCTTTGGCCAATGTTCCGCACAAAACACCCGCGCCACCGGTAATCACAATTGCTTTATCCTGAACACTAAATAAAGTATCCATATTCTATCCTCTTCCGCAAAATAGGGTTCAATATATGTCGTTGGCAAAAATCGGCCGTCACACCGGAAGCAATAATCTGACCATTTTCCGCTGCTTCCAGATATTGCCCCTTTGGAAATTGTACCAACGGTTCATTCAAATCGAAACTTCAAAAACAAGATAAATATCACATGTCGTGAGATTATTATAATATCGCTTGTATGTCTTTTGCAACTTTTTTCTTGAAATTTTTTATAAAAATACGAAAAATGCTTGATTGTTAATGTATTATAAGGTATAATTCTTAAATCAAGACATTTCGAGTTCGCATATTCGATTGGCCGTTTTAATGACGCATAGCATGAGGTATTTCTTTTAAGAATATTTAAGGTTTGTATGAAAAAAGTCCCAATTGACTCCAAACTTGCAGGCCAGCGGAACGAACGGTTGATTCTATCCATGCTGCGTCGTTACGACAAATTGTCGCAGTCGCAGCTTTGCCGCCTTGCGGGAATCGGCAGTTCGACTGCCAGTACCATTGTCGCCCGCCTGCGGGAGAAAGGTTTTGTCATTGAAACCCCCGGAACCAGTGCCGACAGGGGCCCCAAACCGACCCTCATTGAATTGAATCCTGGTTGCTGTTATCTTTTCGGGGTCGAAATTAACCCCAGCTATTTGTTCATCGGGCTGTTTAATTTCACCGAAAAAATGATAGATAAAATCCATATTTCGCTTGGCCCGGATCATTCCGTTCAGCATGTTTTGGATTTGTTATCCGTCAACATTCCGGGGCTTCTCAGTCGCACTCAGATAGACCCCCAAAAAGTCCTTGGCATCGGTGTAACGCTCAGCGGGTCGGTTTCCTCCCAGGGTTGGGTTTCCCTGTCAAGTCCGCTGGGATGGAAAAATATCCCATTAAAGGAAAATCTCGAATCCTTTTTTGATTTTCCGGTTTTTGTCTATAACAACCGCGTTCGTCTGCTTGCGGAGTTCGCCCTAAATCCGGAATTAAAATCTCGAAATGTCTTGTATCTTAATGTCGCCAATGGCGTTGGCTCAACCGTCTATTTGAATGGGGTATTAATCTCCGGCGCAAGCGAACGTTACGGCGAAATCGGCCATATTGTGGTCGAGGCGGGGGGGCCTGTCTGCGGCTGCGGCAATAAAGGGTGCCTGGAGGCGTTTATCTCTGGTCCGGCGCTGGCGTCCCAAATACACAAGGACTTTATGGCCGGCGGGGCGGACTGCTTTGCCAACGCATTCAAAGAAAAGAGTACCCTCCCATTGCCGGAAGAGGTTCTTTCTCAGTGGTCCATGTTTATTAAACAGAAAAACACTTACGCGATGGCCCTTTGCGACTTCGTTGTGAATCATTTCAGTAAAATCGCGGCCATGCTGATCAACTGCTATGACCCCGATACAGTTATCCTGGCCGGTTATATCTCCGAGCAGCTGTACGACTCATTTGAACAAAATATTCGTGACCGCATGAAGAAAGAGGTCTATGACAGTTCCCTGCGCAATATTGAAATCCGTCCCGCCGGAGCCGGCAAAGACGCTCTTGTTAAAGGCATCGTAAACGCCATTCTGCAGGAGCTTACGGATGTCTAAAACCATTCTTGACCATTTAATTGAGTATTTTTCTTCAGATTTCTTTATTTTTTTGAACTAATTTCATAAATAGGAGTAGATACTATTTAGTAAAAGCTACTAAAAAGTTTCTTCGATTAAATAGAAGTGTTTGAAATGCATACGCACGAACACCAATTTGATTTGGAAAAAAAGATAGCAGAATTTGAAACCAGATGCCGTCAAAAGGGCCTTCGGATTACGCCGCAGCGGGTGGCGGTATATAAGGCCCTCGTCGGCACTGATACACATCCAACCGCCGAGGAAGTCCACAAAATGGTGCGGCAGGATATTCACAGCATCTCGCTGGACACCGTTAACCGCACCTTGTTGACTTTGGCCGAGATTGGGGCTGCTTTTCAAGTCGAAGGGACCGGCCAGCCCCGCCGGTATGACGGCGGTCTGGAGAACCATCAGCATTTTCGGTGCATTTCGTGCGGCCAAATTGTGGATTTTCATTATGACCCTTATGAGAACCTTCATAATCCGGGTCAAGTGCTTGAAAACTGCACGATTTTGCGAAAAACCGTCTATCTGGAAGGATTGTGCGGTGAATGCTCAGACACACCGGCATAGTATAAAATGTTAGAAATCAAATATTTAAGAAAGGAAAGGTTTGTATGAGTTTGAAGGGAACCCAGACGGAAAAAAATATTCTGACGGCATTTTGCGGCGAATCGCAGGCCCGCAATAAATATACCTACTTTGCCAGTCAGGCCAAAAAGGACGGATTTGTCCAGATTTCCGCCATTTTCGAGGAAACCGCCTACCAGGAGAAGGAGCATGCCAAACGTCTGTTTAAGTTTCTTGAAGGCGGCGAGGTTGAAATCTGTGCGGTTTTTCCCGCAGGCGTGATCGGCACGACGGAAGAAAATCTTCTGGAAGCGGCCAATGGGGAGGACTATGAGACCACAAAGATGTATCCGGATTTTGCCAAGGTTGCCGAAAAAGAGGGGTTCAAAGAGGTTGCCGCCGTGTTCCGAAAAATCGCTATCGCCGAGGCCCGTCATCGTGACCGTTACCAAACCCTGCGCAAAAATATTCAAACGGACCAGGTTTTCCGCCGTAATGAAAAGGTCCGATGGGTGTGTCGCAATTGCGGTTATGTCCACGAGGGTCTAAAAGCGCCGGGAACCTGCCCCGCCTGCGACCATCCACAGGACCATTTTGAACTGGAAGCGGTTAATTATTGATTGAAGCGGACAAAAAAAACCGATGGGTGGGCGGCGGTGCAATGGCGGGAAGCCAGCCCGCCGCCCATCACGGTTCCCGCCTGTGGCTGAAGAGGGTGCAAAAAAGTGGAAAAAACGGCTTTGATTAGTTGCTTTTTCTGGTGTATTTTACTTTATAGTTGGTTGCGAAAGGACTCTTTTTATGGAAAGAAAAAATGTGATTACGATGAAGGGAAACCCCCTGACGCTGTTGGGTCGGGAAGTAGCTGCCGGCCAGGCGGCCCCGGATTTTACGGTGGTGGCCACGGATTTGTCGCCCGTGCGTTTGTCCGATTACAAAGGCAAGGTTGTCGTTCTTTCGTCTGTGCCGTCCTTGGATACCCCTGTATGCGACCTCCAAACCCGAAGATTCAACGAGGAGGCGGGCAAACTGGGAAGTGATGTGGTCATTTTGACGATCAGTATGGACTTGCCGTTTGCCCAAAACCGCTGGTGCGGGGCTGCCGGCGCAAAACAAGTCGCAACGGTGTCCGATTATCAGGAGGCCGATTTTGGGACGAAGTACGGCTTGCTGATTAAAGGATTGCGGCTGTTGACCCGATCGGTTATCGTTGTCGATAAAGCCGGAATCGTTCGGTATGTACAGATTGTGCCCGAGATTACCGCCGAACCGGACTATGAAGCGGCATTAAAGGCCGTCAGGAAACTGCTGTAAAAACGGGCAGGTAGACAGGGATAACAATTCAGCCCAAAGTAAGGCAATGGTATGAAAACACTTGCGGAGAATGTCATAGCGGTCGGCGTGCAGCACTGGGACAGGCGATTGTTTGATGAGTTGATTCCGTTGCCCGATGGCACCAGCTACAATGCCTACCTGATCAAAGGAAGTCAAAAGACCGCACTGCTGGATACGGCAGACCCCGCCAAAACAGAGGTTCTGGTTGATCACCTGATGCGGACGGGGGCTGAAAAGATTGATTACATCATCAGCCACCACACCGAGCAGGATCATTCCGGCAGCATCCCCGATATGCTTTTGGTCTATCCGGATGCCAAGGTTGTTACCAACCCCAAGTGCAAGGCAATGCTGATGGACCACCTGCACATCGATGAAGACGCCTTTATCGAGGTTCAGGATGGCCAGACGCTTTCTCTCGGCGATAAAACCCTTCGATTTATCTACACCCCGTGGGTTCACTGGCCGGAAACGATGAGTACCTGGCTGGTCGAAGACCGGATTTTATTCAGTTGCGACTTTTTTGGTTCACATCAGGCGACCGCAGGTTTGTTCGTGGAAGATACTGCCCGGACGCTGGAGGCCGCCAAGCGGTACTATGGCGAAATCATGATGCCGTTCCGCAGTTCAATTCGCGGCAATCTGAAAAAACTTGAGGGGCTGGATATTCGAATGATTGCTCCCAGTCACGGGCCGGTGTACGATCATCCCGAAGTGATTGTTAACGCTTACCGGGAGTGGGTGGATGAAGACAAGGTTGCCAATGTCGTGGTGGTTCCTTATGTTTCGATGCACGGCAGCACCCAGAAGATGGTGGACTATTTTGTTGATGGATTGATCGACCGGGGGATTGGCGTTCAGCCGTTCAATCTGCCTGTAGCGGACGTGGGCCAAATGGTCATTGCGCTGGTCGATGCGGCAACGGTAGTGCTGGCTGCTCCAACGGTTCTGCTGGGAGCGCACCCGTCGGCGCTGTACTGTGCAGCGCTGGTCAATGCCCTTCGGCCTAAAACCAAGTTTGCCGGCATTATCGGCTCATACGGATGGGGCAGCAAGATGGTCGAACAATTGACAGCTTTGATGGGCAACCTGAAAGCCGAGATGCTTGAGCCGGTTTTGGCCAAGGGGCTGGCTCGGGCAGAAACGTATTCCCGGCTGGATACGCTGGCGGACAATATTCTTGCCAAACATCGGAAATTGGGTATTGTATAGTTCAAAAGAGAAATGAAACCTTTTTGGAAGGGAGTTATTATGGCGGCGAAACTGGAAGTATATAAGTGCATGGCATGCGGGAATATCGTCGAAGTGCTTCATGGCGGCGACGGCGAACTGGTTTGCTGCGGCCAGCCGATGAAAAAAATGATCGAGAATACCGTCGATGCGGCCAAAGAAAAACATGTTCCCGTCATCGAAAAGGTCGACGGCGGTTACAAGGTGAAAGTCGGCGCGGTGACCCACCCGATGGAGGAAAAACATTACATTGAGTGGATCGAACTGCTGGCCGACGGCAGGGCCTATCGTCAGTTTTTAACCCCCGGGCAGGCGCCGGAGGCGGTCTTTCTGATCAAGGCGGACAAAGTCAGCGCCCGTGAGCATTGCAACCTGCACGGACTTTGGAAGGTTTAAAACCGTTTTTTCATCATATAACCGGACTATTTTCCGGGGACAGGAGAGAAGCCCATGATTAACAAGAAAATAGAACAGGCATTTAACAAGCAAATCAACGCCGAAACGTATTCGGCGTACCTGTACTGGTCGATGTCGGCGGCGCTGGAAAAGATGAATCTTTCGGGTTTTGCCAACTGGATGCGAGTGCAGGCGCAGGAAGAAATGGTCCACGCGTCCATATTTTATAAGCACATTATCGAGCGGGACGGCACGGTGAAATTGACGGCGATTGATGCGCCGCCGGTCAAGTGGGACAGCGTGAAAGCCGTTTTTGAGGCGGCTTTAAAGCATGAGCGTCTGGTGACGGGCCTGATTAACGACTTGGTCGATCTGGCCCTGCAGGAAAAAGATCATGCCGCCAATATGCTTTTGCAGTGGTTTGTCAACGAGCAGATCGAAGAAGAAAAAAACGCGGCGGATATACTGGGACAACTGGCGATCGCCGGTGATACTGCGGGCGGTTTGTATTTGCTGGACAAGGAAAAGGCGACGCGTGTGTTTACGCCGCCGGCAGCCGGACAAGAAGCATAAACAGATGTTTATTATGGTATAGGAGAACCTGATGGCGATTACATTTAACGCAGATGAAATTTTTGAAATGGCCGAAGAGATTGAGCGCAACGGCGCCGCATTCTACCGCGAGGCCGCCGGCAAGGCGTCCGGTGCGAGTGTCAAAAAGATGTTGCTGGAACTGGCGGCGATGGAAGATGGTCATGAGCAGATTTTTGCTCAGATGCGGCGCGACTTGTCGCCCGCCGAAAAAGAACAGACGGCATATGATCCGGACAACCAGGTGGCTCAATACCTGCGGACGATGGCCGATTTTCACGGTACCGAGGGCAAAATCGGCCCAACCGAAAAACTGACCGGCAAGGAAAGCATGAACGAAATCCTCATGATTGCCCTGCAGGCCGAGAAGAACTCCATCGCCTTTTATGTCGGCATCAAGGATCTGGTTACTTCCAAGTCCGGTAAGGGAAAAATCCAGACGATTATCATTGAAGAGATGGCGCACGTGGCGTCCATAGGCGGAAAGCTGAAATCGTTGCGTTAACCCGTTGTCCGGCGCAAGCTCGTGAATGCCTGCGTCGGTTCTTTATTTCTTCATAATACATGGGGTGCTGACTTTTCCGGACGGCAGTTTAACGGGGCATTGCACGGGTTCTACGGCTATGGCGGAGGCGCAGAAGAAACAAGCGGTGTTGCGGGCAGAACCGGCGGCGGAGAAGACCGTCAATTCCCGCTTCTGCAAAGTGACGATCAACGGGCGAAGAGAATTGGACGTCCCGGCCGGAAAATCGTTGCTGACCGCGCTGCGTGATGAAAAAATACTTGTCCCCACCGTTTGCCGCGGGCGCGGCATCTGCGGGGTCTGCAAGGTCAAAGTTCTGCACGGCGGGGGAGCCATTCTGCCGACAGAAACCCCGTTGCTGACAAAAGAAGAACAACGCTGTAATATTCGCCTCTCCTGCCAGATCACAGTCCAAAACGACATCGCCGTGGAAATCCCTGAACCCGTGCTCAGTGTTCGGGAATATGACACTGTTTGTACCGAGATTGAGGAGTTGACGTATGATATGAAGCGATTTCGGTTCGAGTTAAAGAATCCGCCGTCGATGAAATTTGTAGCCGGCCAGTTTGTCCAGTTATTGTGTCCGCGCTATAAAGAAAGCAGCGAAGCGGTCTATCGTGCCTATTCCATCGCCTCGAATCCGAACGATAACGGATACATTGATTTGATTATTCGAAAAGCCCCCCGCGGCATCTGCACGACATGGTGCTTTGACTATTTAAAAACGGGCCGTTCCGTGCGGTTGAGCGGTCCCTATGGGGATTTTCATCTGAGCGATACCGACGCCCCGATAATCTGCATCGCCGGCGGCAGCGGGATGGCGCCGTTTGTTTCGATGTTGAACGCGATGCGTGATATCCGCAGCAAACGGCAGGTCAGCTATTTCTTTGGCGGAAATACGGTTCGGGATTTATGTCTGCAGGAGCAAATGAAGATATTTGAATCGGTCCTGCCGGGATTTATGTTTATTCCGGTGGTGGCAAGGCCGGCGGAGAATGAACGCTGGAGCGGTCAAACCGGCTTGGTAACCGAGGCGGTACAGCGCCAGTTTAAGGATTTAAGCCGTCACGAAGGATACCTTTGCGGCGGCCCCGGAATGATTGACGCCTCTATCAAAGTGCTCAAGGGACTGGGAATGCCGGATGAGAAAATCTATTATGACAGGTTTGCCTGATGAGGGAGACGGACTATGAAAGAATCTCCGCAGGAAAAAATGCTGGAGGAGGCGCTCCGTTCTTCAAAATTAGTGGCTGGCGGCTTTATGGGAACCGATTCGCGTCATCCCGCACGGGTCATTGACGAGGATTGGGAACAGCTTCAAAAATGCGGTTTTACGCCGGCACAAACGGCCCGGCGAATGCAGGAATTGACCGATCTGGCCGCACCCGGGTTGGGTAATTGGCTGGAGGCGGTACCCGGACGCTTGCAGGTTAAAAGCGAGGATTTCAAGGGCGCCCTGGTCTGTCCATGGTCCCATCCCGGCCTGTTCGCCAAACGCATCACAACTGCCCGGCGGATGGATACCGGCGACCAGATTGTATGGACGGATTTAAATCTCCACATGATTGCCGAACATGGCTTTTTTGAGGGGCGAGGGGCGTTTTTCCGCATTGAACCGGCAGACATCGTAAGGATTTTATTTGAGGGCTTGACCTGAATGTCGAACCGGCGATAATAGGGCCGTTGAATGAAAAACTTGGCGAAATCCCATACGAAAGGATTACGGTAATGGAAAAGTACAAATGTCTTTTATGCGGCTATATTTACGATCCTGATGCGGGCGACCCGGACAACGGCATTGAGTCAGGCACGTTGTTTGACGACTTGCCGGACGATTGGGTTTGTCCCGAATGCGGTGCCGGCAAGGAGGAATTCGAACCCCTGGAGGATTGATGCCCCCGGAGATGCCGGCGGTTTGAACCGATTGAATTCCGTCGGTTTTCCTTTTGCAGGGGGGTAATTGTGGTTTCGAAAGGGCAGGAAACTCAAAACGGCCTGTGCCATGCGGAAAATAGAAGCAACCGTTCAAAAGCAGGATTTGCTGTGCATTGAAGCGGCAGCGGGGCCGACGGGGTTTGTGGTCTTTGGCGCCTCCGGCGACTTGGCCTATCGCAAGCTTTATCCCAGCTTGTATGAACTCTACTGCCATGATCTGATGAGCCATCATTTTTACCTGCTGGGGTGCGGCCGCAGCGATTTGAGCGACGAAGCATTCCGGGATAGCATAAAAAATAATCTTCAGCAAACCCTTGACAGACCCAATCAGGAAAAACTGCACACCTTTGTGCGGCATTTTTCATTTGTCAGCGGGGATTACGCCGACGATTCGTTTTATCAAAAGATTTGTCAGCGGATGACCGTGCAGGAAGAGCAGTTCAAGGTTAACGGTTCCCGCCTCTTCTATTTGTCGGTTCCACCGTTTCTTTATGAGGATATTGCCGGCAGAATAAGCCGGATGAAACTGCATTGTCCGGCGGTCTCCGGTCGGATGCAGAATGTCCGCTTGGTTATCGAAAAGCCCTTCGGCAGGGACTTGGACAGTGCGGAGAATCTGGATCGTGTTCTGCATCATCATTTCAGGGAATCGCAGATATACCGGATTGACCACTATCTCGGCAAAGAAACCGTTCAGAATATCCTGATCTTTCGCTTTGCAAACAGCATTTTCGAGCCGGTCTGGAACCGCAATTATATTGAGCATGTTCGTATTACCGCCGCCGAACAGCTTGGCATTGAGCATCGAGCGGGCTATTACGACCAAAGCGGGGCTTTGCGCGACATGTTCCAGAACCATCTTTTACAGATGCTGGCTCTGGTGGCAATGGAACCGCCCGTTTCCTTCGAAGCCGATCGCCTCCGGGATGAGAAGGCAAAGCTCTTGCGATCCGTGAGGCCGATTTTGCCGCGGGATGTCCCCGCTCAGTTTGTCAGAGGCCAATATGCCGCCGGCGCCATCGACGGTCGTCCGGTTGTCGGTTATCGGCAGGAAAAGGGAGTGCCGCAGGATTCCGCAACGGAAACCTTCGTCGCCGGAAAACTGTTTATTGACAACTGGCGATGGAAGGGGGTGCCTTTTTACCTGCAAACCGGAAAACGGCTCCGGCGGAAACTCACCGAAATCCTCGTCACCTTCAAACAGGTTCCGCATTCGATGTTTCTGCCGGGCGAATGGGCCGACATGGCGGCCAATACCCTCCGGTTTCAGATTCAGCCCGAAGAAGGGATGTATCTCAGTTTGCAGGCCAAACGGCCGGGGTCTAAAATCTGCATGAGCACACTGGAGATGGCTGTCGATTACCAGCAGGTTTTCGGGGTAAAAATGCCCGAGTCTTATCAGCGGCTGCTCTTGGATTGCATGCTTGGCGATCAGACCTTGTTCTCACGCCACGACAGCGTCATTGCCTCATGGCAATTGCTGACGCCCGTAATGGAGTTCTGGAAGAATCAGCAGAATCTCGTGATGTACCCCGCCGGCTCCGACGGCTCTGATACCCAAAACATCCTTGCGAAATAGGTATATATAACTCCGCAAAAACCCAGGGAAGACGGGTGCACCCGGCAAAAATTTTTTAGAAAGCGTATAAAACCCTCTTTTCGCATTTCGGCCACTGGCCGGGCCTGGGGGGCGCCGTATTCATCATACTTATAACGATGAAAAACAAAAAACCTCAATGGCAGTAACCGGACAAGTACAGGCCTTTGGAGCCGCTTCAATTCAAAACCCCCGCTGAACAGGAGTCAGTTTGGGCCGTTAACTCGGTTTCTTGCACGAGGCGCAGAACCGGCCCATCAGTTCCATCACGGCAGTCAGCTTGTCCATAGTGCCGTCCAATTGGGCGTAGGCGTCAATCAGATTAAGTAATTCCGGGTCTGCGGTCGTTTCGCCGTAATGGTGCGCAACATTGACAATCCCTGCGTCCAGCCCGTACTCCATCGCCTTGGCTACATACGCCCGGCAGATGCCGATCTTGCGCCCCGGCAGGTCCCGGCAGCAGTTGCTTATGCCCAGCGAGAAATGACAATCCTTCATCTTCAGGTCGTTCTTGATCTTCTTGATCGTTTCAAAGGCCCGGTAGGTGTATCCCGGCACGCCCGGCTCCATCGGTATATCAATTGCGATCGGGAATACCGTTGAGTCAAAGAAGATTTCCTGCGGCTTGAATCCGTACTGCATCGCCTTACCGAACAATTGCCGGGCTAATCCGAAGAGTTCATCGACCGAATGTGAACCGCCCGGACCGGTCGGTTTGTCTTCACTGACCAGCAGGCCGATAAAGGAGAAATCCCAGGTCTTTTTGAGCGGCATCATCTTGTCGGCCGTATAGACCTTGATGGAGTTGAGCAGCGGCGGACGAACCGGCTGGTCGGTATTGTACCATTCCTTTAAGCCCGCGATCAGAACATTGTCGTTGCTGCTGTCCACGCAGATCGGCACGCCCTTGCCGTATTGACGCACCAGCCGGGTGTATTCGACCATCATTTTGACGGCCTGCTGCGGGTCATTCTCGCCGAATGCATCCAGATTGACCGCGATATACGAAGCCCCTTCATTGGCCTGATCTTCAATCAGGGCAACGACATAATCCAGCGGGCCGCTGGGCTTGGTATAGGCATCCGCCCCAAGGGCGTGCAGTTCCTTCATGATCTGGCCGGTTTTGGGGATGGAGGCGTGAATCGATTCGCCAATGCCGATCAGGGGCGTTTTCATCGTATGATCCTTTCCGAA
Organism: Planctomycetales bacterium; assembly: GCA_022615575.1. Classification (GTDB taxonomy): domain Bacteria; phylum Planctomycetota; class Phycisphaerae; order Sedimentisphaerales; family Anaerohalosphaeraceae; genus 4572-13. Next base: position 4,128 of record JAKEGM010000069.1, on the reverse strand, counting down.
CAAATAATTAACAAGTGAACTGGTGTGCTCCAAAGCCGGAATTCGCGGCCTATTGATCTTTTTTCGCAGTTTTTCGCGTCCATAGGGCTCTGCCGAAGCGGAATTATAGATATGTTCGCCGATGCACAATCGCTCCAGATTATTGCCGCAATAGCCGTCCACTGTGGCGTCGCCGCATGGGGCATTGTCCAGCCCTTTTTCACAGCCGCCGATGGTACAATATCCAAAATTTTCCGGCAAGTAGCAATCGCCGCATTCCTGGCATTCGAAGACGCAATACTTGAACCCCTTTTCAATCGCGTTAAATGCTTTATAGGTTAATTTACCCTCCTTGTTGGCCCCAAACAGTTTGACGATTCCTCTAAAGCAGCGAAAACCCGCGTATTTCGGGTCAAGAATCGCCCGGTGCATAAAGTCAAAGAACCGCTCATTGAATTTTTTCGTCGGTTTCGACAGCGCAACCTGTTTTCCGGCATCGTTATACAGATAAAACGGTTTTTCGGCGGGCCAGTAAAGATTGTCTTTGTAGGATTCCCAATGGGTGCCGATTTCGGCTGCACGGGTCAGAATTTTCAAAAAGATATCGTAATCATGCACTCCGCCGACATCCACGCCGGCATACCCCATCGTTTTGTACATCGCCACCTGCTGAGCGGCTCGTTCAATATGCTCATCGACAGTTTCTGTGTTCAGTTTGGCCAGCAGATCATCGCTGACAAAGCAGCCGGGCAATTTAATCCCGTGCATTAAGCGGGGGGCGGGGGTCTGCGTCGTCAGCCAGTACACGTTGCCGATAACCGGTGTCGTGATACGGTTTTCCTTTACATACTGCATCAGTTCGAGCGATTTTTTCCAGTCCCAGCCGACCTGTGTAATCAGAAATTGCGCCCCTTCGGCGACCTTTTTTTCCATTTTGTAATACTGCTGCATCAGGGACGGCTCGGTGTATTTGAAAGGCGATACCGCGGCGCCGGGGTAAAATTGATGTACTTTCTCCCACTGGCCGGGCTTGGCGGCCAGAATCGTTTGCCGATTTAGGCGACGGATGAGTGAAAGCAGTCCGACGCTTTCGACCTCAAATACGCCCTTTGCGGATGCGGGTTTGTCGCCGGTCAGTGCCAGGATGGATTCCACACCCCTCTGGCGATAACCGACCAGCGTGCTGACCAACCCGTCAGTGTTGCTGTCTTTGCAGCTTAAATGCGGAATAAAATCCAGATCGCCCAGAAGGTTCTTTTGCGTGATGACCGCCAGCACATCGGTTGGATCGATATTGGCGACGCCGCCTGGATTTTGTGGAAGCGTAATCCCGGCGAAATGAAAGCCGTTGGGGATGGAGGTCTTCTTTTGCTGATGGGCGGTCAGAAATTTTTCAATCGGCGAAACAGTATAGTTTGGTCCGCCGGTCAGTTCGGCAATGACAACAAATTGCTTCTTCTTCAGAAAATTCATGAGCCGTATCGATGCTGTCATCTGTTTTTGTCTCCAAAATAAGCTTTTATGGCAAAACTTGTTTTGATAATTTTTGTGCGGCTTAATTATAGGGGGAAATGGAAAGCAGAATACATCGAAATTAAACTTTTTTAATACAATTTTGCTGTTTGTGTAGGTATTTTACACGATATTGAACAATAAAAGTCGGGTTTGTGAATAACATGTTCAAAACTTAAGCCGATTTTCTCAGAAAAACAATAGTAGACAATTATCTGCTTGATTTAGATTTTATTTTTATGGAGATTTTTTCGGCCGGAAAGTTTTCGCCGAATTAGGTTAATTGTAAGATGTTTTTATCAAAGTACTTGCGATTTGTTCGATTATCTTTCAATATTATATTCATACGGGTTGGTATATTACTGCGTGTTCTTGTTTTCGTCTTTTTGTCTCTTGTTTTTTTGTTTTCTATCTATCTATGTCTTTGTGTAAATATTGTCGATAACTATTATTGGGGCGGATTTAAGAGCATAGATTTTAAGGTTTTACAACTCAGGGCTGGATCATTGGCTCCGATGATAGCATCGCCGACAGCAATTGCTTTCACGCCGATTTGTTGAAGTTCTGGCAGGTTGTTTGCGTTGATCCCGCCGATGGCGACATGGAAGGTGCCCGCCTGTTCCAGAAGGCCAAGGGCGTATCGGATATAGTCTGGGCCCGCCGCCTGAAGATGGGGCTTGGTGGAGCTGATATACGCTGGACCCAGGGCGGCATAGTCGCATCCATCCGCCATTGCCCGAGCCAATTCGTCTGGATTGTGAGTGCTGACCCCGACAATCAAAGGCGACCGGGCAAGCTGGCGTGCTTTTGCGGCGGGGATTTCGTCCTGTCCCAAGTGGACACCATCCGCCCCTGCGAGTATTGCAATATCCGCACGGTCATTGATGATGCTGACAACGCCCGTTTCTTTGCAAACGGCGGTAAATGCTTCGGCGAGCTTGAGCCATGGAGCATCTGCGAGGTCTTTAACCCGCAATTGCAGGCAATCGGCTCCGTTGGCAATGCAGGTTCTGACCAAATTCAACACGCTGGATTCAGGGGTTTTCGTATCTGCGTTGATCAGAACGTACAGCCGGACGGAGCCAAATTTGAGCTTCGCATGTGAAGTCAGGGCGGCATCTTTTTCAAGGGCATAGACCTCAAACCGCAGCTGCTCCATCACCGTGGCGATCTTGGCGTCGAGGGTCTGGGTGAATTCGGCCAGTGCCCGCAGGGCCTCGGTGGCGCGTTTGGCGGCTGCGGTGAAGCAATCCTCAAGGGATTGACGGCAAAGCTGGGCCTCGACCTTCAGTTCTCTGCCAACATCGCCCGCGACATCCCGGCTGCACAGCAGAGCCATTGCGTCCAGCTTGCTGAGTGTGTCACAGAGCGTGTGCCGGAGGCACTTGGCACGTCCGCTGAGGGCGGAACTATCAAGGCCGAAACGGCAATACTCTTCCATGACCCGCAAGGCCTCGCGGGCACGATTGTAGTTGGCATCGATAATGCGGTAAAGAATCGTATCCATAGAGGGGGATTATAAGGCAAACCAAGTGGAAAAATAGAGATAAAAAAGCGATTTTAGCGCAAAAAATTGGGCTGGTTTTATGGACCAGCCCCAACATCACCCTCGTCCGCTTTCGCGGTTAATGACCGTTATAGTCCCTTGCGGGGATACGGTGTAATTGAGCAAGACCTGTGCCATGAATTCAGTTCTCCAGCAGAGCTTCGTTGGGGTGTTAATAACTGTACCTTTTATAAGGAGTTATGAAATGTGATTTGGAATATTAAAAAAATGAGTAAAAGCTGATTTTGTAGGCGTGTTTCGAAAAAACAACATACCTGGTGCTTAGTAGGCCTTTAAATATAGTTTTTATGGGGCAAAAGCCGAATTAGTTACGGGAAACTGTTGGTGTTTCAAAAAAGAAACATCAATTTTGAAAACTGTTTTCAAAGTCAACACATTTTACAGAGTCAATGGATAAAAGTTCCGGGCCGGAGATGGGCAACCCAGCCCGGATTTGGCGAAACGAGATTTGTGCGGCAGGCCTCGTTGTTAACCCATCGGAAGCCCAACCGTTGATTGCTCTTAAAGTTTATATGCCAATAAAATGCCTGCCGGTTGGCAGATGCGTAACCTGTTTTATTTTATAGACATCCCCCATAAAATATACCTAATGTTTGAGGATGGAGGATTTAAGTGATGGATACAAAATGTTTTTTGGATCGGTTATTACCGGAGGTGGGACTTGAACCCACACCCTGTTGCCAGGACGGGATTTTGAATCCCGCGCGTCTGCCATTCCGCCACTCCGGCATTTGAAGGCGTTACTATAGCCGTCACAAGTAGCGGCGTCAATCGGTTTTTTGCAACATTAACACCAGACCCATTTTTGCTTAAATGCATTAGCCGTGTATCCGGATGAGTACAAAAGATTTTTCGCCGCCCCCAATGGGCGAAATCACCAAAAATCGAACGAAAGGGTTCCTTAAGGCAAAAAGGTGTGTTTTTCTGGAAAAAATAGGAAAATTGTGAAAGATTATATTATTCCGTGCCTCTACTTGTACTGTGTAATTTCATTTACGTTCTTTAAGTCTTAATGGAGCCAGTAAGTTATGTCGCCTGTAATGATAGAACCGAGCCAGCTCTCGGCGTTC
>JAKEGM010000068.1 GCA_022615575.1 Planctomycetales bacterium | reverse complement strand
TTACATGTTTAGCAATCCGTTTGGCCTATTATAACCGAAAAGCTGGATTTATTCACTTATTAAAAGAGCAATTTCTGGTAATTATTTATGCAACAGGCTCTATAGAAAGTATTTAAAACGGTAGTGAGCAAGATGGATTAACCGGAATAAAGATTTGAAAAGGAAATTGACCATGGCAAACGGCGTATCGGACAAAAGCGGGATAGCATGTTTATTATTTCTGCTGCTTCTTGGGCCCTTGGGTTTGCACCGCTTTTATGTGGGCAAAGTCGGCACGGGGATTTTATTCCCGCTGACGTGCGGGGGTTTGGGGCTTTGGTGGTTGATTGACTTGATTATCCTGATTGCAGGGTCCTTTACCGATTCCAATGGTGCTGCCGTCAAACTCGGCAAGTAAATTGAGCCATTTCAATCTGATGACAGGAAAGGAAGAGTGGTATGGCCTTCCTGAGGCAGGTGTTTTGTGCTGTTCTAACGGTTTTTCTAAGCGTGCTGCCTTTGGTTTTGTTGGCTTGGGTGCTTGAAGAGGGTGAGCCGGGGGCATTTTTCGGGACATTCACTTATGTTTTGAGTGGTCGAATTTTCAACGAAGGATGGAACCGTATCCACGCCGGAACTGTGCTGGATCAGCCGACGATAGGCAAGTGGTACTTTTGGTTTACGGTTTTTACGGTGGTGTGGCTATCTTATATGGCACTGGTGCGGCGATTTTGTGTACGCCGCTCGAAACTTCGGCACGGGATTTTCGCCATTGCGATAACGATTTTGTGTCTGTTTTTGGTGTGTTTGCTGACAATCCCGTTTTGGTGGCTCATTCAATACATCCATGCGATGGGCTGGACTCCCAAGCGGTTCTATGGCGTGCTTTACGCTATTGCCGGATATACGGCTGTTCTGTGGTTTGGGTACCGGGCGTTCAGATTCAAAAGAAGAAACGAGAATTCAGAAAGCTGATTTTACGCTTCGAATCCATACTATGACCGGGGGGATTGCCCTCATAGGCCAAATTCAAGAATATCCCTGCCCTGAATCCTGTTTTTTCCCTTGTCAGTCAGGTGGTCTGTTGTTAGGATGTGGTAACCTCGGTGGTGTGTTTTTTTTGACGAGAGGGGATAGACGACAACTTTATCCAGTGAAAGGGAAGCCGTATGACGCTTGGCAGAACACTGAAAATGGGAATGGTTGGGGGCGGTCCGGGAGCGTTTATTGGGGAGGTGCATCGCAAGGCCGCACGGATGGATGGGGGCATCGAAATCGTCGGAGGGGCCTTTGACATCAATCCTCGCAAATCCAAACAGATGGGCAAACAACTCTGCCTCAATCCCCGCCGGGTTTATAACGATTACCGGGAAATGATTGAGAAGGAAAACCGCCTTCCCGAGGGCGAGCGTATGGATTTTATCGCCGTTTGTACGCCGAATAACTGGCATTTCCCCATCGCCAGAGATTTACTGGAAGCGGGGTTTCACATCATGTGCGAAAAACCCATGACCCTCACCACTCAGCAGGCCCGCGATCTGGTCAAAATCGTCAAGAAAACCCGGCGCGTCTTTGGCCTGATGCACAATTATACCGGCTATCCCATGGTCAAGCTTGCCCGCGACATGGTCCGTAGCGGCGAACTGGGTAAAATCCGCAAGATTGTCGTGCAATACCCGCAGGGCTGGCTGGCGACTGCGCTGGAGCGAACGGGTCAGCAGCAGGCCTCCTGGCGAACCGACCCCAAGCAAAGCGGCGCTTCCGGCTGCGGCGGCGACATCGGCACCCACGCCGAAAATCTTTCCGAATACATTACCGGTCTGAAAATGACTGAACTGTGTGCGGAACTGACCAGTTTTGTCAAAGGCCGTAAGCTGGATGACGACGTCAACTGTCTGGTCAAGTACAACAACGGCGCCCGCGGCGTCCTGCACGCCAGCCAGATTTCGGTTGGCGAGGAAAACAACCTGGCCGTCTGGGTGTACGGCGAGACGGGGGGATTGGAATGGCACCAGGAGCACCCCAATTATCTGTATGTTACACCCATGGGACAGCCGACCCAGGTCTGGAAGCGAGGCAACCCGTATGTGGCCCAAAAGAGCGCCGCCGCCGCACGGGCTACCCGCCTTCCATCCGGCCATCCGGAGGCCTTTATTGAGGCCTTTGCCAATACCTATTGCAATTTTGCTGATACGCTGCGGGCACGCCTGATGCGCACAAAGGCCGACCCGATAGTCAATGATTTTCCGGATGTCAACGACGGCCTCCGGGGAATGCTGTTCCTGGAAACCCTTGTTGCCAGCGCTAACAGCAGACAAAAGTGGACAAAGTTCAGAAAATAAACACCGCATTTTACCAAGGAGATAAAACGTATGACACGACCTGTAACGCTTTTTACTGGCCAGTGGGCTGATTTGCCGCTGGAAAAACTGGCCGAACTGATGGCCGGCATCGGCTATGACGGCTTGGAATTGGCCTGCTGGGGCGACCATTTGGATGTGTTCCGGGCAGCAAAGGATATCAGGTACTGCAAGCAGCAGCGGGCAATTCTGGAAAAACACAACCTTAAACTTTTTGCCATCAGCAATCACTTGGCCGGCCAGTTGGTCTGTGATCTCAACAACGACAGCCGGTCGGATATGTTTGCTCCGGCCGATTGCGCGGGCAATGCGGAAAAGAAGCGTCAGTGGGCCGTCAAGGCGATGAAGGCCAGCGCCAAAGCCGCCAAAAATATGGGCGTCAAGGTGGTCAATGGTTTTACCGGTTCAAGCATCTGGCATCTTTTGTACAGTTTTCCGCCCGTCAGCGAGCAAATGGTCGAGGATGGCTTTAAGTTTTTCGCGAAGATGTGGAATCCGATTTTAGATGTCTTCGATGAATGCGGCGTCAAGTTTGCGCTGGAGGTTCATCCGACGGAAATCGCATTCGATATCGTTACTGCCAGACGGGCGGTGGAAGCCGTCGGGAACCGTCGTTCGTTTGGTTTCAATTTTGACCCCAGCCACCTGCACTGGCAGATGGTGGACCCGGTGCGGTTTCTAAAAGAGTTTCCGGAACGGATTTATCATGTTCACATGAAGGATGCCGCTCTGCAATTGGACGGCCACAACGGGATTCTTGCCTCGCATTTGAATTTCGGTAATCCCCATCGGGGTTGGGACTTTCGTTCATTAGGCCACGGCGGTGTCAATTTTGAAGAGATTATCCGCACGCTCAATCAAATCGGTTACAGCGGTCCTCTGTCGGTCGAATGGGAAGACAGCGGCATGGAGCGGATACACGGAGCCACAGAGGCCTTGCAGTTTGTCAAAAAGGTTGATTTTGCACCGTCAAATGTCCAGTTTGACGCGGCTTTTGACAAATAATGCCGAAATGATGAAATAAATTTTTGCACTGCACGGTTTTATACCCAAGACAGGAGCGGGAAATTTGCATTTTTTTGAAACTGAAAGGGACCTTTATGGCTAAAGATGGCGTAACCCGCCGCGTCTTCATGAAGAATGCAGCAGCGATGGTGTCGGCGTTGAGCTTTCCTTACATCGTGCGTTCATCGGCCCTTGGCAAGGCCGGGACGGTTGCCCCCAGCAACCGGTTGACGATGGCCCAGATCGGCTGCGGTTCAATGGGTACCGGCGATTTGCAAAGCTTTTTGGCGTTCAGTCCATGGGTGCAGGTAGTAGCGGTCTGCGATGTCGATGATGCCAACAGTATGGCCGCCAAGCGGCTGGTTGATGAAAGAAACGGCACCGCCGATTGCCGGATGTATCGGGATTATCGGGAACTTCTGTCGCGAGAATCGCTGAACATTGTCAGCCACGCCTTGCCGGACCACTGGCATTCAATCATATCAGTTGCCTGCGCCCGCAAAAGAATTGATATATACGGGCAAAAACCGCTGGCGCGAACGATAGGCCAAGGGCGGGCTATTTGCGATGCCGTGCATCGGTACGGCGTTATCTGGCAGACCGGCAGCTGGCAGCGTTCGGTTGGCAACTTTCATCAGGCGTGTGAACTGGTGCGGAATGGCCGCATCGGCAAGGTCAATTTCGTGGAAGTGGGCCTTCCCAATGGCAGCTCAGGACACAACGTGCGGCTGTTGGAAACGCCCAAGACGCTGGACTGGCAGATGTGGCTGGGGCCGGCGCCGTGGCGGCCTTATCAGGATTTCGGACAGGGGGGACCCCACTTCCAGTGGCGGTGGCTGATGGATTATTCCGGCGGCCAGTTGACTGATTGGGCGGGGCACCATGTGGATATTGCCCATTGGGGGCTGGGTCTGGATTACAGCGGGCCGGTGGAAATTGAAGGAAAAGGCGAGTATCCCGCCGAGGGCATTTACGATGTGCCCATGGCGTATGATATTACCTGTACCTATTCCACGGGCCTGAAAATGCGGGTTGCCAATGAGGCCAAGGTGCCGCATGGGATGGGAGCCTGCTGGTATGGCGATGCCGGCTGGATTCATGTAACCCGCGGCGGCCTGTCGGCATCGGATCCCAAAATCCTGCGGGAAAAAATCGGCCCCGGTGAAATCCGGCTGGAAAAGAGCGAACATCACATTAAGAATTTTCTCGATTGTGTTAAAACGCGCCAAACGACCATTACGCCGGCGGAGGTGGCGCATCGGTCCATCAGTGTCGGCCTGCTGAGCGAAATTGCGATGCAGACGGAACGCAAACTCAAGTGGGATCCCGACAAGGAACGGTTCATCGGCGACGAAGCGGCCAATCGTCTGCTGGATCGGCCCAACCGTGCCCCCTGGCACCTGTAAGGATGCCGAAACTCGAATAAAAGTTTCTATTTATTGTGGACTGTGAGGTTGATATGAAAGCTGCAAAAAAACTTGTTGTATTGACAGGGCTGCTTGTGTTGAGCGCCTTTTCGTACGCTCTTACGGAACAGGAAATTCAGCAGATTACATCGGCGATGCCCGGCCAGCCCGTGGTCAAGCCGGCTGCGCAGCGAACCTTGCTGGTATTCAGTTTGTGCAAGGGACATGTGCATAGCTGTGTTCCTTATTGGTCCAAAGCATTGGAGGTTATGAGCGAAAAGACGGGGGCCTTTAAGGTTGTTGACAGCACGGATATGAGCGTTTTCAATGCAGACACGCTTAAGCAGTACGATGCGATTTGTTTCAACAATACCACCCAACTGACGCCCGATGCGGCTCAGCAGAAAGCCATCATGGACTTTGTCAAAGACGGCAAGGGCATTGTCGGCATTCACGCCGCGACGGATAATTTTAATAACTGGCCCGAAGGGATGGAGATGATGGGAGGGGTCTTCTCCGGTCATCCGTGGGGCGGCAACGGGACATGGGCAGTTAAGGTTGACGATCCCCGGCATCCTCTCATGCAGTCATTTAAGGGGCAGGGGTTTAAGATCAAAGACGAGATTTACCGCACGGCGGCGCCGCTTTATTCCCGCACCAGGCAGCGGGTGCTGATGTCGCTGGATATGTCCGACCCGACGACGAAAAACGCCGATGGAGTAACGCCTGAGGATATGGATACCGGCATTAGCTGGGTCAAACCGGTCGGAAAGGGGCGGCTGTTTTATTGTTCATTGGGCCATGATCATGCGGTGACGTGGAATCCTGCCGTGCTGACGCATTATCTGGCGGGCATCCAGTATGCGATGGGTGACCTGAAGGCGGATGATGCGCCGCTGGGACAAACCCCGGATGCGGAGAAACTGGCGGTTCTTATTGAATCGGTGAAGCAATACGACTGGGACAAGTCCCGTGCCCCGCTGACGCAGCTTTCGGCATATATTCGGGAGCAGAAATCCCCTGACCGCCTGAAGGTGGTTGAAACCAAACTGCTGGAGGTTCTGGGGATGGATATATCGTTGGCGGCTAAGGACGCCATTTGCAGGGAGTTGTCGTTGATTGGTTCACAGGCGTCCGTGCCGGTTCTGGCCGCCATGGTGGAGGCAAAGCAAACCTCCGATATGGCGCGGTATGCGCTCGAGCGGATTCCGTTGGCGTCGGTTGACGAGCTGCTGTTGAAAAAACTTCAAACGGTTCAAGACCAGACAATCCAAATCGGCATTATCAACTCACTGGGGGTTCGCCGGTGCGATGCAGCCGTTCCCGCGCTGTCTGCCCTGGCCGCAGGCCCGGATACGGTAATTGCTGACGCAGCCATTGAGGCGCTGGGTGCGATTGGAAACAGCCGGTCAGCCGCCGCCCTGAAAACCTTGACGGCCAAGGAACATCAGGGTCGTGCTTTGGATGCCTTGCTGGCGTGTGCCGATTCGATGAGCGAAGAGGGACAAAAAAGCGATGCTCAGACGATCTATCGGAAATTGTATGAACAGGACTATCCTGTTTTGATTCGGGTCGGCGCAATGAACGGACTGGTCAAAACCGGCGCAGCCGAAGCGGTTTCAATCCTGTCTGCGGCGATTGAGGGGGATGATTCGACGCTGCAGGCGACTGCGATTGGAAATGTAGCCGTGATTGACGACTCTGATTTCCTTAAAACGATTGCCGCTAAACTGGAAACGCTGCCGGATACCGCCAGAATACAGGTCTGTGCGGCGCTGGCGGTTAATCCAAAGAAGATCGGCTGCAGAGAAGTCGAATCGCTGGTGGGCAGTTCCCAAAAAGATGTTCGCGCGGCGGCCTATCAATCGCTGGCCGTACTGGGCGAAGCGTCTTCTGTTATGCCGTTGGCAAAAGCCGCCGCCGGTTCGGCTGACCGCGATGAAATCCAGCAGGCCCGAACGGCTCTGTATGCCCTCT
>JAKEGM010000067.1 GCA_022615575.1 Planctomycetales bacterium | reverse complement strand
ACCCCGCGGAGACAGTGAAAGAGGCATTGAAAATCTATCTCAAAACCGGCAACCTGCCGAAATTGAAAGAATTCAATGCTTCAAATGGCTAAAATCTTACCACAATCTTAACTTTACAATTATCAGTTCGGCGTTGTGAGTGTCAACAAAAAATATTAGATTTTTCGGTTATTCAATACCCGCCATATCCTTTTATTTGCGGCCTTTTTAAGTCCCGATAAGTCCTGAATTATCGCTATGGAAAGCGGTTTACATTCGCTGCGGCTTATGGTATGATAATTCGTTTGTTTTGTCATTGAAAAAACGAATAGCGGAACGCGGGCTTCCAGCCCGCGCTTAAAACAGCGCAGGCAAGATGCCTGCGTTCCATTAGGCCGTATGGGGTGCATTTTTTACAGGACAACTTGTGAGTGAACCGAAGGTCATCCGGGTTACCGGGGCGTGCGAGCACAACCTCAAGAATGTCGATGTCGATATTCCGCGGGACAAGCTGGTGGTGGTGACGGGGCTTAGCGGTTCCGGCAAAAGCTCACTGGCGTTCGACACCATTTACGCCGAAGGCCAGCGCAAGTATGTCGAATCGCTCAGCGCCTATGCCCGCCAGTTTCTGGAGCAGATGCAAAAGCCCCAGGTCGAGCACATCGAGGGCCTCCCTCCCACGATTGCCATTGAGCAGCGCAGCGCCTCCAGCAACCCGCGCTCGACGGTAGCGACCACGACGGAAATCTATGACTACTGCCGCCTGCTGTTTGCCCGCGCGGGCACGCCGCACTGCTGGCTGTGCGGGCAGGTCATCAGCAGTCAGCACGCCACGCAGATTGTCGACTCCATCCTCCAGCGGCCCGCCGAAACCCGCATACAGGTATGCGCCCCCGTCATCCGCGGCCAGAAGGGCGAACACAAGGACGTTTTTGTCCAAATTCAGCGGGAGGGGTTCGTTCGGGTGCGGGTGGACAACCAGATTTACGACGCCAAATCCGTGCCGCTGCTGGACAAAAATAAGAAACACGACATCGCCGCAGTGGTGGACCGGCTCGTGTTGAAGGACAATATCCGCATCCGGTTAGCCGACTCGATTGAAACCGCCCTGAAAATCGGTGACGGTGTGGTCATCGTGATGGTTCAGGAGCCGGGCGTGCAGAAGACCAACGGCGGCGAGGGGAGCTGGACCGACATCATTTACAGCGAAAAATATGCCTGCAACGAACACCCTCAGGCGTCGCTGGCGGAATTGTCGCCGCGCCTCTTCAGCTTTAACAGCCCCTATGGTGCGTGCCCGTCCTGCGACGGGCTGGGGACGATTCTGGAGTTCGACCCGGACCTGATTGTGCCGGACAAAGACATTTCGCTGGAAAACGGGGCCGTCGAGGCCTGGCGCAAGGGCGGCAAGCGGATGAACATTTACTACAACCGCCTGATTAAGCGGTTCTGCCGCAATTTCAATATCAGCAAAGCCGACCCGTTTGGCGAGATTCCCGCGGCCATCCGCAAAATCCTGATGCATGGAACGACCGAGGCCGACGAAGCGGCGTACGGCGTCAGTTTTGAGGGGGTTATTCCCAACCTGCTGTACCGCTGGAAACACACCACCAGCGAGTATGTCAAGGCCCGCCTGCACGGGTATCTGTCCGAACAGCCGTGCAAGCAGTGCGGCGGGGCGCGGCTGCGGCCGGAAGCGACCGCTGTGACCATCGGCGATAAAAACATCTGCGACCTGACCCGCATGAGCATCGACCAGGCGTACCGGCATTTTGAATCGCTGGACCTGGACGAGGAAAAGACCCTCATTGCCGCCCAGCCCCTCAAAGAGATTCGGTCGCGGCTGAAATTTATGATCGATGTGGGCCTAGGGTATCTTACGCTGGACCGTACCAGCCGCACGCTCTCCGGCGGCGAGGCCCAGCGCATCCGCCTGGCCACCCAGGTCGGCAGCGGACTGGTCGGCTGCTGCTATGTGCTGGATGAACCCACCATCGGTCTGCATCGCCGCGATAACGACCGGCTGCTGGAAATCCTCAAAAAGCTGCGCGACATCGGCAACACCGTGCTGGTGGTCGAGCATGACGACGATGTGATTCGTTCGGCGGACCACATCATCGACATCGGACCGGCGGCGGGCGAACACGGCGGCGAACTGGTTGTGGCCGGAACACTGGACGAGGTCTGCCGGTGCGACCGTTCGATTACCGGCCAGTACATGAGCGGCGCAAAGCGCATCGAACTGCCTCCTCAGCGGCGCAAAGCGCTGCTGACCAACTGCATCGAGGTGCGCGGCGCCGAAGAACACAACCTCAAGAACATCAGCGTCAAGTTTCCCCTGTCCGTGCTGACCTGTGTCACCGGCGTGTCGGGTTCGGGCAAGAGCACGCTGGTGACCGAAATCCTGCTCAAAGGCCTCAAGCGCCGGCTTTATGGCTCGCATGAAAAACCCGGTAGGCATAAAAACATCGTCGGCATCTCGCGGGTCGACAAGGTCATCGAGATCGATCAATCGCCCATCGGCCGCACGCCGCGAAGCAACCCGGCGACCTATACGGGCGTGTTCGACCTGATTCGGGCGCTCTTTGCTATGACGCGCGAGGCCAAGATCCGCGGCTATAAGCCGGGGCGGTTCAGCTTCAATGTCAAGGGCGGGCGGTGCGAGCACTGCCAGGGGCAGGGCACCAAAAAAATTGAGATGCATTTTCTGCCGGATGTATTTGTAACCTGCCAGGAATGCAAGGGCACGCGCTACAACCCCGAAACGCTGCAGATTACCTACAAGGGCAAAAACATCGCCGATGTGCTGGACATGCGAATTGAGGACGCCCGGCAGTTTTTTGCCAATTTCCCCAAGATACTCCGGCTGATTAAGGCGCTGTGCGATGTGGGGCTGGGGTATATGACGCTGGGACAATCCAGCACGACATTAAGCGGCGGGGAGGCCCAGCGCGTCAAATTGGCCGCCGAACTGGGCAAGCCCGGCACGGGGCATACGCTGTATATTCTCGATGAGCCGACGACCGGGCTGCATTTTGCCGACATCCACAACCTGATGAATGTGCTGCGGCGTCTGACCGACATGGGCAACACGGTGATTGTCATCGAGCATAACCTGGATGTGATTAAGATGGCCGATTATATCATCGACCTGGGCCCCGAAGGCGGCGAGGCGGGCGGCGAAGTCATCGCCACCGGCGCGCCGGAAAAAATCATTAAAAATACAAACAGCTATACCGCCCAGTACCTCAAGGAAAAACTGGCCGCTGAAAAACTGTAAGACAGTCCTTATCGGTAATGGTTGTCAAAATGGGAAAAACAGTATGACGATTCAAGGGAAACGGCTGGCCGCTTCGCTGTGTTCTCATTTCGGCGAGCATGTCAAAACGACATTTCGCTCGCTGGCCTGCAGAAATTACCGCCTGTTTTTTTGCGGGCAGGGGCTTTCCCTTATCGGCACATGGATGCAGCACGCCGCGCTGGGCTGGCTTGTGTATCGGCTGAGCAATTCCGCGATGGCGCTGGGCCTGACCGCTTTTTCCGGCCAGATTCCGGTTTTTATTCTGGCGCCGATCGGCGGCGTTGCGGCCGACCGTTACAGCAAGCACCGGATTATCCTGCTGACGCAGATTTTCGCGATGCTGCAGGCCGCTGTTCTGGCGGCGCTTGTGTTGAGCGGCAGGGTAGAAATCTGGCATCTTATTTTATTGAGTGCCGTACTGGGGGTTATTAACGCCTTTGATATCCCGACGCGACAGGCGTTTGTCATCGAGATGGTCGAGGATAGCGAGTACCTGGGCAACGCCATCGCCTTGAATTCCTCGATGTTCAACGCGGCGCGTATGGTCGGCCCCGCCGCGGCGGGAGTCATTACTTACGCGGCCGGAGAAGGCCCGTGTTTTTTGATTAATGCCGTCAGTTTTTTTGCGGTCATCCTGTCTCTGCTGCTGATGAAAACCCGCCGGGTTCAACCGGCGTCCGGCACGGTACACCCGCTGTCGCAGCTTAAAAACGGATTTCTTTATGCCTACCGGTTTTCTCCTATCAAATATGTAATCAGCTTTATCGCATTTATAAGCCTGATCGGAATGCCCTATATGGTACTGATGCCGATTTTTGCCCGGGAGATTCTCCACGGCGGACCGCAGACCTACGGGCTTCTGGTCGGGTCGGCTGGCGCCGGGGCCACCCTTGCCGCTCTTTATATGGCGGCCAGAAAGACAACATTGGGGCTGGGCATACGGCTTGTTTTTGCCGGCGCACTGTTTGGAACGGCGCTGGTGCTCTTTTCGTTTTCGGCGTCGATGTGGTTTTCGATGGGGCTGCTGCTGTTTTGCGGCTTTGGAATGATGGTCCTTGTGGCCGGCTGCAACACGCTTCTTCAAACGATGGTTGATAACGACAAACGGGGCATTGTCATGAGCATTTATCTGATGGCGTTTGTCGGGACAACCCCGCTGGGGAGTTTGGCGGCCGGTTTTTTGGCGCATCGGCTGGGGGTGAATTATACG
The DNA here is from genome assembly GCA_022615575.1 of Planctomycetales bacterium. Classification (GTDB taxonomy): domain Bacteria; phylum Planctomycetota; class Phycisphaerae; order Sedimentisphaerales; family Anaerohalosphaeraceae; genus 4572-13. Next base: position 1,802 of record JAKEGM010000067.1, on the reverse strand, counting down.
CTGCTTATCGGAGGGATTCTCTGCCTGCTGGCAAGCGGGCTGTTCGCCAGAAAATTGCCGCTCCTGCAAAAGATGATGCACCCTGTTTATATTAAAAAGGGGATTATCAAGGAAGTCGCCCAGGGCCTGCAAAGCGCCGCTGAGCTGACCGCACCGCCGGAAGATTACGCAAACCGCCGGGCGGTGGAGTATGAATCCTTAAAAGAGGAGTTAGACAAATGAACCGGAATCGAGTACATCGACGTGACTTTCTCAAGGCCGCACTGGCTGGGGTGGCCTTCGGGCCCGATCTCTGGGCAATGGGTCATCGAGCCGGGTCACGGACCGGCTTGCTGCCCTCCAGGCCCAACATCGTCCTGATTTATGCCGATGATATCGGCTATGGCGACTTGGGCTGCTATGGAGCTGCCCGGGTCAAGACACCGAATGTGGACCGTCTGGCCAAAGAGGGCATTCTGTTCACTCGCGGCTATGCGTCTTCGGCGACCTGTACGCCGTCGCGCTATTCGATGCTGACCGGCCAGTACGCCTGGCGAAAAAAAGGCACCGGCGTCCTGCCCGGCGATGCCGGGTTGATTCTTGAACCCGGCTCAATGACGCTTCCTTCGATGCTGCAAAGGGCCGGTTACCGCACGGGTGTAGTGGGCAAGTGGCACCTGGGGCTGGGCGGCGGGAAAACCAAACTGGATTGGAACAACCTTATTCAGCCGGGTCCCAGTGAAATCGGATTTGACTACTCGTTTTTGATGCCGGCCACGGGCGACCGCGTGCCCTGTGTATATGTGGAAAACGGCCGCGTGGTCAATCTTGACCCCAACGATCCGATCGCCGTCAGCTATAAAGAGCCGTTTCCCGGTCTGCCGACCGGCGTAAGCCATCGCGATACACTCAAGATGGACTGGAGTGTCGGTCACAACAACGCGGTTGTCAACGGCATTGGGCGCATCGGGTATATGGCCGGCGGTGCCGCGGCTGTCTGGAAGGACGAGGATATGGCCGATGAGTTTGTCAAGAGGGGAGTCGCCTTTATTGAAGGCAGCAAGGGCAAACCGTTCTTCCTGTATTTTGCGACCCACGATATTCATGTGCCGCGCGTGCCGCATCCGCGTTTTGTCGGAGCAACGGATATGGGACCGCGCGGCGATGCCATTGTCCAGTTTGACTATCAGGTCGGCGAAATTCTCAACACGCTGGATCGTCTGGGGCTGACCGAGAACACGCTGGTTGTGCTGACCAGCGATAACGGACCGGTACTCGATGACGGCTATAAAGACGGTGCGGTTGAGCGCGTCGGCGGTCATAAGCCCGCCGGACCGCTTCGGGGCGGCAAGTACAGCATTTTTGAAGGCGGAACCCGCGAGCCGTTTATTGTCCGCTGGCCGGAGAAAGTCAAACCCAGCGTCAGTGATGCGATGGTCAGCCAGGTGGATTTGACCGCCTCACTGGCAGACCTGACCGGCCAAACCCTCGGCCCTGATGACGCACCGGACAGTATGAATGTGATGGAGGCGCTGCTGGGCAGGGACAAAAAAGGCCGCGGTCATATCATCGAGCATTCATTGGACGGGCGATTGTCCATTTGTATCGGCGACTGGAAATATATCGAGCCGTCGAATCGCCGAAACGGCCGGAAAGAAACCCTGCCGGAACTCTACAATCTCAAAGGGGACATCGCCGAGACCGCCAACCTGGCTGAAAAATACGCCGATCGCGTTAAGGAAATGGCCGAAATGCTGGAAAAAATAAAGAAGGACGGCCGAACAAGAATCCAATAAGCCGTTTTAATTAAATAAGTTATAGTT
>JAKEGM010000066.1 GCA_022615575.1 Planctomycetales bacterium | reverse complement strand
ATGCAAAAAATGCCCGTTGAGATGCCGAAATCATAACTTCTTATTTTTAAAGGAGATAAATGCGTTCTCCAAAGTGTCCTACGGCTGCTTGACAAGTACACTGTTGACTGATAACTGATGACTGGACAAAGGCCTCGCAGGGACCTCAAAGGTGTCGCCCGCAGCATCAGTCCCCCGTCTCGGAGCGGATTTTTTTGTCGGCGTATTTTTTAAACCATTCGGGGTGATTTTTTCTTTCATTTTGCAGAATGGTTTTTCCGGCGTCGCCGAGATATTGCGGATTTCGGATGCTGTTAGCCCCATGCCACCGATAGGATAAAAGCACTTCGTCGATATATTTCATCCGGTAATACTTGGCTAACTGCAAATTCATGTACCAGTCCTCCACTTTCATGCCGGGGATATATCTGCCGACCCGGATGAGCGCCTGCCGCTGGTACATCTTGCCGTTGGTGATATAGTTGCCTTTGAGCAGGGTTTTGTAGCGGCCGTAGTTCCAAGACCCAAATCGCCTTCGCCCCCGCCAGTTCTTTTTCATGTATTGCACGGCGGTAGAATAGACGGCCTGTTCGAGGGGAACATTATTTCGCCGCTTGTCCCAGCCGCACCGCTGCCCCGTTTCGTCGATGAAATCATTATCGCCGACGGCTAAGGCGTAGTGTTCATGTTCACAAAGAAAACCGTACAGTGTTTGGACGGTGTGCGGTTTGGCAACGTCGTCCGAAGCAATCAAAAAAAGATACTCGCCGCTGGCCCAGTCAATCGCCCGGTTCAGGGTCGCCGCCAGTCCTTCATTGTCTTTGGGAATGTACGCAAATCGGGTAAATCGGTTTTCGCAGTCCGGGATAAGCTCCCTGATTTTGGCATCGGTATTGTCAACAGAACCGTCGTTAAAAATGACCAGTTCGATGTTCCGGTGTGTTTGATTAAGGATGGAGCGAATGGTTTGGCCTACATAGTCCTGATGATTATAGGCGGGAATCACAACCGTTACCAAATCATTCTTCATCGCTGTCGTCATCTTCCGCGGCTTCCTGCTGGAATTAAAAGCTGCCATCCAGTTTCAATAACGCCCGCAGTTGGGCGGGCTTCATCACCCGCCGCTGGTTGGCCGCGGCAATCAAATGCACGCGCTCCAGCAAATCGATGTTTCGTGCAGGCCGGGTGTTGTCCTTATCGTACCAGATATTATCCTCCAAACCCACACGAACGCCAAAGCCCATCGAAATCGCCATGGAGTTGACCTGCAACTGGCGGTTGCCGATACCGCCCATTGAGCAATAGGAGTCGTCCGGCAGATCGTTAATCATTACACCGGCGTGCAGCAAATCGGCCTGGGCACAGGCGACGTTACCCAAAATCAGATTGACATAATACGGCGGATTCATCAGTTGCTTTTTAATCAGGTATTTGAGGTAATTGATCATGCCCGCATCGAACGCTTCCGCTTCCGGCTTGATACCCTTATCCTGCATGGCTTTGGCCAGAGCGACAATCATGTCCGGCGTGTTGATACTGGCCTGTTTATTGAAGTTCAGCGAACTGAGCGTTAAACTGCCCATGTCCGGCTTCAGGTCGCCGGTCAACTTCAATACGTCGGAACGTTTTTCGAATTCATTGTAGGTGCGTCCGCTGGTCGTTACACAGATTACCAAATCCGGCGCAAAGGTTCGGATACCGCCGATCATTTGAGCAAACGGCTCTTTTTGATAGACGGGTTCCTGTGTTCGGCAGTCCCTGGCATGAAGATGCACCATGGAAATCCCCAACTCACACGCCTGTCTGACATCTTCAATAATTTCATCCGGCGTAATCGGCACATGCGGATTATCAGCTTTGGTGGGAATCATCCCGGTTGGCGTAAAATTAATAAGCAGGTCATCATTCATGCGGTTGCTCCCGGCTGAATATAGTCTCCGATTCGTTTGGCGGGATTTCCGGCGTATTTGCCGCCGCTGTCGATGGGTCGGATCACGACTGACCCCGCCCCGATAAGGTTGGCGTTCTTGATTTCAATATCATTAAGTACGGTCGCCCCCAGCCCGATAAAATTTAAATCGCCGATGCGGCACGCACCGCCGAAAATGCAGCCGACGCCTAAAAAATTATGACTGCCAAGAATAAAATCGTGCCCCAGATAGAGGTTTTCACGGATAAAATTATTGTCGCCCATTCTGCCCGACGGCCCGATGTGGGTATTGGACATAATGATATTATTTTCGCCGTGGACGGCGCCGTCCACAACCTCTGCCCGGGCATCAATATAGTTGATTAGATGATACCTCTTGTTTTTTGCCCGCAGGAACATATCTTTGCGGGACAGCGTTCCGGCCACAGCGCCGACATTGACGACCAGCATATCAAATTGCCGGGGCGGGTAAAGCCGTTCAATCTCCTCAAATGCTGTTACAGGCAAGCCGCAAAATGTCTCGTCCCGGATATAGCGCCGGTCAGCCGCAAACCCGCAGATATTGCAGACGCCGCTTTTTTGACAGGCGTAAAAAATCGTCTTGCTGATTGGACCAATGCCGAAAATAACCACGCCGTTTTTTTCACTCATACAATCACCCGCTAACGTGCCATATTTCTCACTGTTTCTTATCGCCAAAACCTACCAGTTTTTAAAAAAAAGTCAAGAGAGCCCGTTGCACAATGATTTTCGAATCCAACCATTGGATTCGATGGCTGTCAGGGACAGACGGCTCAATTCTCTGTTTCCCAAACACCTTTACGTAAGATTTTAGCCATTTGAAGCATTGAATTCTTTCAATTTCGGCAGGTTGCCGGTTTTGAGATAGATTTTCAATGCCTCTTTCACTGTCTCCGCGGGGT
>JAKEGM010000065.1 GCA_022615575.1 Planctomycetales bacterium | reverse complement strand
TAACCGCGTGGGCACGGCCCACCCTACGGGAAAATGAAAGGCGATTTACCGGGACAAGAAGAGCGGGGGCAGGGGGCAGAGAACAGCCATCAGTCAACAGTCCGCCGTTGCCGGCTGGAAGCCGGCGGTGCCTTTAACCTTCTTCGATGAGGTTGCCGCGGGATGAGCCGAAGAAGATAAAGGTAACCAGGAGCAGCCCGGCTCCGGCGGCAAACAGGGCGCGGCGGAGTTTGGGATTCCGGATGCGCTTCAGCCAGCCGGGGATGGGGTCTTGGGCGGTCTTGTTTTCAAGCTGAGCCATGAGATTCTGGGTTTCCTCCAGCAGGGTGCTGTTGCGGGCCTGAGGGAAGGCGGTATCGGGGGCGGAGGGCTTGCGGCCGAAGGTCATCGGGGTCAGCCGCTCAAGGATGTTCGGCTCGTCCTCGATGAGGTCAATCTGGGCGTCATACTGGTCGGAAAGCGATTGGATTTTGTCGTTCTGACGCTGGATATCCAGCAGCAGCGAGCGGCTGTGATAATAGTTCACCAGTTCCGGATCGGCCAGAATGGACAGGACCATCGCCCCTGTCCCTGCCAGGAAGAAGACCGCAAACAAAAGGAAACGAATTATCTGAGCCAGACGCAGCATAAACCATTCAAAAAGAAAAATCAAATATCAAAAATGCGGAACGCCTTCGGCTGCTTATTTTATACCCCCTCTCCCCTTCGGGGTACTGGTCCTTTCCAGGGGGAGAGCCGTTACAAAAAAGGGCACAGGCGCAACATGCCCCTGTGCCCTTTTATCGGTCTTCAAACGGTTAATACTTGAAGATTTCGCCGCCGTATCTGGCCGAGCTGCCCAGTTCCTCATGAATCCGCAAAAGCTGATTGTACTTGCAGATACGGTCGGTTCGGCAGGCCGAGCCGGTCTTGATCTGGCCGACGCCCGTGGCAACCGCCAAATCGGCGATGGTGGCGTCTTCGGTCTCGCCGGAACGGTGGCTCATCACGGCGGTGTAGCCGCTGCGATGGGCCAGAGCGATGGCGTCCAGCGTCTCGGTCAGCGTGCCAATCTGGTTGACCTTGATGAGGATGGAGTTGGCACAGCCCTTTTCGATGCCGGTCGCCAGCCGTTTGGTGTTGGTCACGAACAGGTCGTCGCCGACGAGCTGGCATTTGCCCCCGACTTTGTCGGTCAGCAGTTTCCAGCTGTCCCAGTCGTCTTCGGCCAGGCCGTCTTCCAGACTGATGATGGGGTACTTGTTAATCCACTTGGTCCAGTAGTCAACCATGGTCTTGCCGGAAACTTCATTTTTCGGGTCGGACTTGAAGAATTTGTATTTTTTGCTTTTGCCGGTCCACATTTCGGTCGAGGCCGGGTCCAGGGCGATGAAGATTTCCTTGCCTGCCTTGTAGCCGGCTTTCTTGACGGCTTCGAGGATGACTTCGATGGCTTCTTCATTGCTCTTAAGCGAGGGCGCAAATCCGCCTTCGTCGCCGACGGCGGTGTTGTAGCCGCGGGATTTAAGGACGCCCTTGAGCGTGTGGAAGACCTCGGCGCCCATCCGCAGGGCTTCGGGGAAGTTCTTGGCGCCGACGGGCATGACCATAAATTCCTGGAAGTCCACATTGTTGTCGGCGTGTTTGCCGCCGTTGAGAATGTTCATCATCGGCACCGGCAGGATGTTGGCGTTGCAGCCGCCGACATAGCGGTACAGCGGCAGATCCGTGGAAATGGCGGCGGCCTTGGCGACCGCTATCGAAACGCCCAGAATGGCGTTAGCGCCGAGTTTGGTTTTATTCGGTGTGCCGTCCAGGTCGCACAGGAATTTGTCCAGGTCTTTCTGGGCGAAGGCGTCCATGCCCAAAACTTCGGGGGCTATTTTTTCGTTGACGTTTTGGACGGCCGTCAGAACGCCCTTGCCCATATAGCGTTTGGACTGGGTGTCGCGAAGCTCGCAGGCCTCGTATGCGCCTGTGCTGGCGCCGCTGGGCACCGCAAACCGGCCAAAGGAACCGTCGTCCAGCAGGACATCGACCTCGACTGTCGGGTTGCCTCGGGAGTCCAGGATTTCCAGCGCCTTTACATCTACAATCGTTGTGTACATGATTTATCCTTTCGTTTTAGTGGATATTTTTGCGTAAACGGCCAGACAGGGTATCCTGTCGGGCCGTATTCGTCAAGGGCTGATTTGTGAAAATGTCGCAACGGGCTGATGTTACAGATTTTTCTGAATCAGATTCAGTTCGGCGCTGGTGCGGGAAAGCTGCTGGCCGGTTTGGCGGCTTTGCTGTTTCCGCAGTTCGATTTCCTCGCGGATTTGCTGGAGGGTTCTCTGGGGGCGCCGCAGACCCGACGGAACGGCGGAAGCATCCGGGGCCAGCGCCGCGGCCATCATCGCCGAATCGTCCAGGGCCGGCAGAACGGCCGAGCGGGATTTCTGCTGCTGAAGCGTTTGCAGGGTTTGGCTGGCGGTTTCCAGATCGACCGTTCGCTCGTGCAATTGCCGGGTCAGGGTTTCAACCTGCGCCTCCGACCGGGCCAGACGCTGCTGAATCGCGTCGAGATTTTTCTGATGGTCGTCCTTTTCCTTCCGCAGGGCGGCCAACTGTTCACCGGCCTTTAACAGGTCCTGCCTTGCGTTCAGTTCGGCGTTCTTGTGCTGCTGCGTGTCGGCGGTCATCTTGCAGACCTTTTCCTGAAGGTCACTGGTCATCTTGTGGTACTTCTGCATTTCCTGCTGGGTGACTTTCAGCACGGCGCTTTCCTGGGCGAGCGTGCGTTCCAGCGACTGAACGCGCTGCACGGCGGCATCACGCTCCTGCTGCGCTTTGGCCAGGGCGTCGGCGGGTTGCTGAAGGGCGGCGTTCTGGCGGCGGAGGTCTTCGTTTTCCCTGCTCTGCTCGGCGATGCGCTGCTGGACGCGGGCGACCTGCTGAGCCGTTTGCTCGACATTCTGACGGAGCTGTTCGTTTTCGGCGTCCACCTCCCCCATCAGCCGTGAAAACTCATCGACGCAGGCGGCCGTTTCAGCAAGCTGGGATTGGAGCGACTGAATTTGCTGCACTCCGGTGGCGCGGTCTTTTTCAAACAACTGTGTTTTCTGTTCCAGCTCGCCCTGAAGGTGTCGGTGTGTTTCTTTGGCCAGTTCAAGGGCCTGTGATTTCATGCGGACCTGTTTGTGCAGTGTGTCGGCCTGCTCGGCAAGCTCCTCAATCCGGGCGTCTTTGCTTTTCAGCGTCTGCGCGAGCTGTTTTTGCTTTTGCAGGGCGTCGGCCAGCTGGCTTTCGATTTGTTCGGCCTGCTGGGTTTTGGATTTCAGCTGCGAACGGACGTTTTCATGCTCGCCCTGCAATGCCTGATAATCCTGATGAGCGGTTTGGTATTTCTGCTGCCATTGGACCAGCTCGTTTTGGAGCGTTTCTTTTTCCTGGATTGTTTTCTGCCGGAGTACCTGCAAGCCGTTCAATTCCGTTTCTGCATTCGCCAGATTCGTTTCGGTCCGGGCTGTGAGTTCCTTTTGCTGTTCCAGAAGCGACCGCGTTTCTTCCAGCGAATGTTCAGCCCGCCGACAGTCCTGTTCTTTTTGAGAATACTCCTGCCGCAGGGAGGCCATCGCCGCCTCCATCGCATCTTTTTCGTCCTGAATAGCCCGGTGTTTGCCCTGCCATTCTCCGGCTTGCGATTGCAGGGTTTTGTTTTCCGCCAGTGTTTCCTGATGACGCATTTGGAGGGTGTTCAGCTGGTCGCTGAGGACGGCGATATTTTCATCCCGTGCGGCGGCGGCGTGCGCCTGATGGTTAATCTGTGTCTGGGCGTGCTGAAGGGCTGCCTGCAGCTGCAGGTGCATTTGTTCCCGCTGGTTTGCTTCTTCCTGCAGCGCCGAAAAACGGGATTGCCAGCCGCCGATTTCACGGCGCGCGGACTGGCAGTCGCTGCCGGTCTGTTCCAGTTGTGCCTGCAGGGCATCAATTTTTTCAAGCGCCTGCTGCCGCTCGCCTTGCAGGCGGCTGTTCTGTGCCGTTGTTTCCTGATGCTGCGTCTGCAGGGCATGGAGTTCTTCCCGAAGCCGTGAAACGGATTCCTCGCTTCGGCCGCAGGCGTGTTCCTGCTGCCGCAGGAGCGATTCGGCTTCACGCAGGGCCTTTTCAATCTGTTCGTATCGCTGCCGATGCTGCCGGGCATCCTGTTCCGTTTGACGCCGCAGGTGTTCCAGTTCCCTGTCGGCCTGTGTTTTCTGCTCCGCAAGCGTTTGCTTCTGTGCGGACAGCTCGGCGATGCAGTTATACTGGTCCTGACAGGTGCCGGTCAGGTTGTCCTTTTGCCGTGTCAGGCGGGTCAGCTGCTGATGAGTTTGGCGCAGCTTTTGCCGCAGGGCGGCGGTTTCCTCCGCATCCTGCTGCTGAATACGGAGCGTCTCTTCCAGGTGACAAATTTTTTGTCCGGCCAGCCGGAGCCGCTCATTGAGCGTTTGATTGTCCTGCTGCGTCAGCGACTCCTGCTGCCGCTGGGCCGCCAGCGTTTCTTTGAGCCGGCGGATTGCTCCGGCGGCCTGTTCGGCCTGTTCATTGAGACGCTGGCAATCCTGCTGAAGCTGCAAACTGCGGCTCTCCTGATTGTTCAGCGTTTCCTGCAAGCGCCGGACGGCGGCGTTGGCCTGTTCAAGTTCGCCGCTTAACTGGTCGTCATGACACTGCAGGCGGGCGTGTTGGGTTTGCTGGGCCAAAAGCTGTTCGGTCAATTGTTCATTTTGCAGCCGCAAGTCCGAAAGGGCCTGCTGCTGCGCATGCAGTTGTTCGATTCGATGTTCCGTCTGGGCTTTCCAGGTCTGTAATTCTTCCAGCCGGGATGTCATCTCGGCGATATAAGCGGCCTGGTCGGCGCAGGTGCCGGAGAGGTTTTCCTTCTGCCGCAGCGCCCGCGTTAATTGCTGTTTGTATGTCTGAACTGTTTGCGCAAGCCGGTCCGCCTCGGATGCACCGTTGCCGATCTGTTGTGTCTTTGTCTGAGAATCCACAGCACACTCCCGTAAAAAAGTTCCGGATGCCCATATCAATATGGCAACTCTTATCGGACGTTCTGTCGTTACCGAGAGCACGTCCGTCCGTATCTATAATTTTCGAAGTTTGATGCCCTTTTTCTTGACTCTATTTGGGAGAAATCGGCCGGGCGGCTGACAAAGGCGCCCACGCGGGACCGTAATTCCGTATTATAGGACTTTTTCGAGGGAAATTTTATGCAGGAACGGCATCGGGTTCCTGTATTACGGCTTGATGGTTCGTGTGCGGTAGGTACGCTGTTCGTGGGGGAGGAGTTTGTTCATGACCGGCCCCGCGGGCGTGTCAATCATACGGGTGCCGTCATCGCTGAGCAGGTGGATGTCGCTGCCGCCGGGAAACTGAAAAATCGCCTCCGGCGTGATATCTGAAAATGTGGCCAGTTTGTCTTTATCCTGTGCGGCGACATTGTAATTATAGAGAAACAGCACGGGGTTATCGGATCCGCCCAGATGAGAGCCGGCGACCATGAGGTATTCCCCGACACTGCTGCTGTATTCCATGCTGCGGATACCCAGGTCATTAAGGTCGATGAATAACGGCGGTTCGAGAACGGGGGCGGCGCCGCTTAGCACCACCGCCTCGGGATTGGCCAGCGGGATGACCAGCGCCATGATTTTGCCGTCCATCGCCGGTCTTGGGTTACGAAAACCGATGTACATTTTTGTGCCGTCGGCGGTTGTGCAAAGTCCTTCGATATTGAGGCCGTTGACCTTCGGAGCCAGGTCGGGAATGGTCGCCGGGTCAATGTGGTCGCCGACTGTGCCAATGGCCGCCTCCAGTCCCAGATTCAAGATTCGGTCGTATTGGATCAAGGCGTCAATCAGGTTGGTATAACAACCATTCACGGTCGCCGACCCGTCGGGGGCAATCGTCGTGGCAAATAAACGGTAGCGGCTCGGCCAGTAATCGCCTTCGGCGCTTCGTCCATGCGAGGTAATCCAGAAAACGCGGCCGTTGTACCAGGTAGCCCCTTCGATATCGGCCTCGGGGTGTTCCCAGTCCACGCCAATCCCAGCGGAAACATCCGTTTCTCGAAGCGGATGGGAAGCGGGCATGTTCCAGTTATAAACGCGCAGGGTATTGTCTTCGTCGCCGGCTGTAATAAATCGCTGGCTGTCCAGCGCCACCGCCGCAGAGGCGTCGGCGATGCGATAGAAAAGACCGTCGGCTCTGACGGTCTGGGCCGATGAAGGGAGGGTTTCGTTGAGCCGGCTGGATGTGTCGCGCGCCTTGGCCCGGAAGGACAGGTTGATTCCCGTCGGGAGATTAGCGGCGATGTGTTCCCGGCTATATTGCCAGCCGCTGGAGTAAAGGGCGTTTTCGATGCACTCAAAAGAGTATTGAACGCCGTGAAGGTCGTCGCCGGCGGTTTTGGCTTCCATTTGAATAATGCCGCCGTCCTGTATCGCGGGGATGGCCGTCCATTCGACAGGATTGGGCAGGGGCGCGGCGGTGTCAAACCCGTCCAGCCAGAATGCGGCCAGCAGCGCCAGGTCGCCTGTATTAACCTGCCCGTCGGGGTCGATATCGGCCGCCGGCGGGTCGCCCTGCGGCGGTGTTTCCCGGAGCCATTGGGCGGACAATTCACAGAGGTCGTGCAGGTCAACATCGCGGTCGCAATCAATATCGCCGGTCAGCCAGCATTCCGGCAGCAGTTCGGTAACCGCGTTTCGCAGAAGCTGTCGGGCCGCCGGCGTTGCGTTTTCGAAAAAGATTGCGGGGTTGGCCGGCATCGCAAAGTAAAGCCGCGGCGCGTGATTGGGTCCATAAAGCGAGCCGTTGTAGTAGGCGGGTTCATCGCCCTCAAAGCGGACGACGACAGGCAGTCCCGAACTGTTGGTTGCCAAAGGAGTGCCGTTGCCCGCATACGTTTGGTCAGGAATAGAAAAGTCATAAGCCGAGCCGAAAATCGCAACGCCTCCGGCGGTCAGGTCGATGCCGTCAAAGAGGGGGTCGCTGGAATCAACCGCGTAAAAATCCGCGATGGAAACGTCGGTTCTGTCGCTGCTGAACCAGTCCCAGTTAGCATGATTATTGCTTCGGCATACGGCGATATTATGGCTTAAAACAGGAACCGGCAATGACACCCAGAAGGCGGAATCGGCATTGTAGTCGCCGCCGGCATTATCACTGGAAACAATGACCAGATCCGCTCCCAGCAGCTCCTGTTTTTCAGTGTCGTTGAGGGGTTCCGTGTATCGGTTGTCGTCGATTTCGATGGTCGCATTATCCAGATAGATGTCCTGCAGAAACTCGGCGTAGCCGTCTTCTGAACCGTTGGTGCTGGTGACGATAATAATGGTGAGCGGCCGCGCCTGCACAATACAGCAGACGGCAAGAAAGAACAGAACCGGACAGATTTTGCGAATCATTCACGACCCCATTTATGCCAGCCATTTATCGGACGCCCGCGAGCAGCTCAACGCAGCCGCCATTATACCAGAAAAGACATTCCAATGCAAGAAACTCCTCTGGCGGGCGCGGAATGTTTTGGGGGAATTTTATGCGGCATGGGGCGTCCGATTCCTGTTTTGCGCAAACTGTTATAAGCCCCTTATATTATTGACCTTATCCTTGCGCAAGCCGCGCGCGTAATCCTGATTTTTTTTGCATGGGGGGCGCTTGCGGGAATCGGGGGTTGCGGATAAGATGGGTCGTATGACGCAGGAAGCAAATGTAATTACATTCGAGACGCCGGTGCAGTATCTGAAGGGCGTTGGGCCTTCGCGGGCGGGTGCGTTTGGCGAGCTGGGGGTTGCGGCCGTCGGCGACCTGCTGGAGTATTAT
>JAKEGM010000064.1 GCA_022615575.1 Planctomycetales bacterium | reverse complement strand
GTGAAAATGATAAACCGACCGCGGAATTATAGCATTTTGATGCAGAAAATGCCAGCCGCGATGCCGAAATCGTAAGTGCCTCTTTTTCAAGGAGATAAATGCGTTCTCCAAGGTGTCCTACGGCTGCTTGACAACTACAGGGCATTCCGTTAACCACCTTTGAAACGTTTTTTTGTTTTTGGCTTAAAGTGGAACTTCTTGAGGCTGTGCGGCGGTCTGGCGGCCGATTGCCCGGCAGATTCAGGATGGCCACCGGGTTTAGGATGTCCGGCATGGGCGCGTTTGCGCTGGGCCGAGCCGGGTTTGCTCTTTTTGCCGGAGGGGTTGGGTTTGGTTTCCAGCGAAACCGTTTGAGTATAGGCGAAGCCGTCGATGTTTTTCGGCTGGAACCTGCGGCCGATGAAGCCCTCGATTTTGCGGATATGCTTGACCTCGTCATGCGAGACAAACGTAATCGCATCGCCGGTGGCGGTTGCCCGTCCGGTGCGTCCGATGCGGTGGATATAGTCCTCGGCAAACGCGGGCACATCATAATTGACCACGTGCGAGATGCCTTCAACGTTAATGCCACGTGCGGCAATGTCCGTGGCGACCATCACCTGATACTGGCCGCGTTTGAAGCCGTCCAGTGCCTGCTGACGCTGTTTCTGCGTGCGGTTGGAGTGAATCGCCACCGCGTCAATATCGGCGGCCTTGAGCTTGCGGCAGATTTTATCGGCGCCGTGTTTAGTGCGGGCAAAAACCAGCACGCTGTCCATCGCATCGTCTTCGAGCAGGTACAGCAGCAGGGCCATCTTCTGGTCGGCCGGCACAGGGCAGATATGCTGGGTGATGGTTTCAATGGGGTTTCGCGGCCGCCCAATCTGGATCATGGTCGGTTCGATCAGGATATCGGCAGCCAGCCGCTGAACCTCCGGCCCGATGGTCGCCGAAAACAGCATCGTCTGCCGCTTGGCCGGCAATGCGGCGATGATTTTACGGATGTCAGCGATGAAGCCCATATCGAGCATCCGGTCGGCCTCGTCCAGCACGAGCATATCCACCTGCCGCAGGTCGATCGTTTCGCGGTTCATATGATCCTTCAATCGTCCCGGCGTAGCGACGACGATGTCGATGCCGTGACGCAGCTCTTTGAACTGGCCCTGGATCGGCACGCCGCCATAGACCGCCAGCGTCCGCACGTCCAGAAACCGTCCATAGCCGCGGATAGCCCGCTCGACCTGCACTGCCAGCTCGCGCGTCGGCGTCAGAACGAGGGCTTTGACCGGCCGTTTTTTCGGGATGGCCCGGTGCAGCAGTTTGTCCAGCATCGGTAGGACAAACGCGGCAGTTTTGCCCGTGCCCGTCTGGGCACAGCCGATGATGTCCTGACCCGTCAGCGCTGCGGGAATGGCCTGCGATTGAATTTCGGTGGGGGCGTTGTAGCCGGTGGCTAAGATGCCCTGTACCAGCGGGTCCGACAGACCCAGAATCTTAAATGGCATTGATTACTTCCTTAAAAAAACATTCATTTTACTGAGGGCCGCTCCGCTCAACGAGCGAAACGTTCGAAACTTTTGAAACCCGCCGGCCGCAATGGCCGATGGCGATTCCTGTCAGCTGCTTCGAAACGCGGATTCAGTACAACGGATGCACAAGAAAGTCGATGAGGGGTAAACTCACGAAATGCTGTATATGCTTGTATACCGGATACGCACGATAGACTTATACCCGATGACGAAACCGATTGCAACAGAAATATAAAATAATCTGAAAATCCCCTTAAACACCGAATAATACAGATGATATCCGAAATTTCACCCGATTCCAGACGCAGGTCATTGACTATTAAATTTACACCAGCAGAGGCCATGAACTACCTGTCCAGTCGCTCTTACGGTTAACGTAAAAAAGATTTACAGTATCTTGTTTGTTTGAAACTTGATCGCATCAGCCGCATTCTCACGTCGATAAGCCAAAACCTGCCCACTCTTCGTCTAATTCAAAAAAACGACCGAATTATTGAAATTCATGAACGGCTTCAAACATGGCGATGATATTTTCCGGAGGAACCTCGGGCAGGATATTGTGAATGGGATTGAAAACAAATCCGCCGCCGGGGGACAGTATCTCCAGCCGCTCTTTCACATGATCCTTAACCTGCTGCGGGGCGGCGTTGTTTAAAACGGTTCGTGTGTCACAACCCCCGCCCCAAAATGTGATGTCATCGCCAAACTCGCGTTTGAGCCGGGCCGGTTCCATGTTGACACAGTTGGTCTGAACCGGATTAACGATATCATAGCCTGCCTCTATCAAGTCGGGCAGCAGCTCATAAATTGATCCACAACTGTGCAGAAATGTTTTCATTTGGCTGTTTTTCTTTACGAAATCGCAAAGGTATTTATGGCGGGGCTTGAAAATTCGCCGGTAAATTTCCGGCGACACAAAGGGAGCACTATCCATCCCCAGATCATCGCCAAATCGCAGGATGTCAGCGATATCACCCACCGCCCTGCATACTTTTTCAAGTGTTGTCAAATGCACTTCCATCAGCGCATCAAGCAGGGCTTCCACCTTGACGGGCTCCGTATAAACATCCATCAGGAAATTATCCATTCGCCTGAGAAATGTTCCCCATTCAAATAAATTACAGCCGCAGACGACCATCAATGCGCGCTCGGTATGCTGCCTTAAGGCCAGTGTTTGTTCACGCAGCTGATCCCAGAAACGGGGCTGGGCGGCTTTGTCCCAGGGACTGTGCGCCAGGGCGGCCCACAGGACTTTGTTCATCTGTTCAGGCAGATCGGAAAAATTGACGGGGTAGCCATCCAGATAAGGAAAATACGTCTGATCATAAAAAGCGGACTGCACAGGCATTTTTGCAATGGGGGTGCCGTCGGCAGCAAAGGCCGTCCATGAGCCGTCGGCTTCTCTGCGGGGTTGAAACCATGCCGGATACCGGGCGGGCCGGCCATTGAACAGCGTGATGTCATACCAATCCGCCTCGGCGGCATTGAAGGCCCGGCCGATATCCACAACGTCAACCCCAAAACAGTCAAGAATTTCAATTTCAGGTTCAGCCAGCTGCTGAACCACATCGTAAATGAGCGTATGGCCCGACGATAAACCGAGCGCCTGTTTCAGATTGCTGTAGGCAACAGCCGAAATTCCAGAGCTGGGTGTTGAACCGAGATCCACTGGAATTCTGTCGGACTCCCGGTGATTGACGGCAGCCAAAATCCGCTGTCTTGATGTCATCGTCCGTTTCTCTTTTTACGGTTTGTGATTTTCTTCAAACAGGTGTACTTCCCAGATTGTCGGGCCGTCGGAAGAATCCAGAATGCTGAGTCGGAAAAGCTGCGCCCGAACCGGCTGGAATGTAATCCGCCTTTGGGATCCAACAGCGGTTCCGGCATATGCGGTCTTCCATTTCAAGTCATCCATATACTGCAGCTCAAATTTTTTAATCCGGTTCCAATCGTGTTCATCGATCATGGCGCCGCCAATAGTCTTTTCACTGCCCAGATCGATCTGGAGCCATGCCGACGTAACGCTGGCATTTGTCGCCCAGCGTGTGTCTGGATCGTCGTCCAGGGCTCGGGCAGGCGTATACTCATCGCTGTTCCTGTAAACATCGGAGGCCGTTGCGTTTTTTCCAAACGCTGCCGATTGACTGATGCAAATGGAGCATGGACGAATTTCGAAGGCCTTGGCGGCGACGGTTAATTCAATCACCGTAGCAATTTCGTCGCGATTTTTTTCCGGGACATTGATTGCCACGCCCTCGTCGGTTTGACGAATATCCACCGACCCGCCGCTAAGGACTTTCGCCCCGGTAATATCTTTCATGGGCACCGGCAGCCGAAGCGAGCCATTCTCGGGCCAGTTCATGACGTACAGATAAATCTTGTCATCCCTGCAGGTCGATGCGCCCCACGGGCCAGGCAAGAACGGTCCACCGCGCGTTCCATAAATCCCGTCGCCGTAGCGTTTTACCCAGCGGCCCATTTCCTGAAGCCGTTCGACCTGTCTTGGTTCGATCCGGCCGTCCGGCATGGGACCAACGTTAAAAAGCAGGTTCCCGTCGCCGCCGACGGTATACAGCAGTGTGCGGATGCATTCCTTCAGCGGCTTCATGGCATCCTCGGGCTTCCATGCCCACTGCCGGCAAAGGGTCATACACGTTTCCCACGGACGCTGACGGTCAAAGCCGCCAATGCGCTGTTCGGGGGTACTGTAATCACCTTCGGCCCCGGTCCGATTGTTGATTATGATGTCGGGCTGGACGGCGCGAACAAAATCGATCAATGCCTGTCCTCTGGCGGTATCAAACTCCTGAGGTACATCAAACCAGAGAACTGACAGCGGACCGTAATTTACGAGCAGTTCTTTGACCTGTGCCTTGAGGTAATCGGTATAGCGGTTGAGATTGTGCGTTTCCCGCCGAACGCTCCCGCCGGGACTGGTCAGGGGAAAATCGGGATGATGCCAATCGCATGTCGAGTAATAGGTTCCGAAGGCAATCCCCTTTTTGCGGCAAGCCGCAGCCAGTTCTTTAACGACATCCCGTCCGAAAGACGCATTCATGATATTATAATCGGTCTGCCGGGTATCCCACAGGCAGAAGCCGTCATGATGCTTCGTTGTCAGCACCACGTACTTGACACCGGTGTCGCTGGCAACCTGGGCCCATTGATCGGCATCAAATCGGGTAGGATTGAATTTTTTGTACAACTGATCGTACTCTTCGATCGGTATTTCCTGACCGCGTGCCCATCCGATTTCCTTTCCGGTCAGACTGACAGGGCCCCAGTGAATAAACAGTCCAAATCGACGGTCCTGCCATTGCCTCATCGCGGCCGGATCCGGTTGACTTGCGGCCTGTACCGTCCAGGGCACACAGAAACAGATACTCGACAGGAGGCAGACAGACCTAAAAAGTTGATTCCGATTAAGCATTTTCATTCTCCTTTCTTTCGATTATTTCAATAAGCCAAAGAAACGCAGTGTGGATTCATTGGCAAAGACCGCATACAAAAAAATCATCAACAGAAACAGCATTCCGGCCAGTAATTTATAATTACCCAGGCCGTTCCAACCCTTGAATTGAATCGCTTCGAGGGGATTCTTCCAGACCAGCTTGATGCTTTTTTCGGTGTGTTCGTGCGGATAGATCAGGGACATAATCACCAAGTTAATCGCACAGAGAACCAGCAGGTAGAAGGCTGAATACATAAACGGGATTTTCCACCCGGTATATTCCCTGTTGACATCCAGCAGAAACACCGCCAGCCCCATCAGCGATCCTGAAATCAGCGTGGACAGCGCCGCTTTGCTGGACGCCTTTTTCCAGAAGACGCCGAAGGCAAAGACGGCTGTAATCGGCGGAGCCAAATAGCAGATCACCGCGTTGGCCCCCTGATAAATCGTCGGGAACTTTTCAACATACCGGGTGCAGGCCACGGCAACGATCATGCCGACAACGGTAGCGATCTGTCCGATGCGAATCAGTTTACGGTCAGAGGTCTGCGGCTTCCATCGCTTATACAGGTCAAAACTGAACAGGGTGGCGATAGAATTCAAAGCCCCGGAAACGGTACTCATCAGCGCCGCCAGGAGTGCCGCCGCCATCAGGCCAGTCCATCCGGGCGACAGCAGATTCATGATCGCACTGGCATAGCACTCTTTTGTATCGGCCAGGGGTTCAAAAACGCCCATCTTCGTCAATGCCAGGTAGGCTGTGCCAGGCAGGAAGAAAATAAAGACCGGCAGCACTTTGAGAAATCCGGCAAACAACGGCCCGACCCGGGCGTGATTTTCGTCTTTAGCGCCCAGCACGCGCTGGACAATGGTTTGATCGGCACACCAGTACCACAATCCGATAACGGGATAGCCCATGAACACGGAAAGCCACGGCAGATTTGAGGCGTCACCCGACTCGCGAAGAATGGTTAGCTTGACGGGCTCGACATTTGCGGCCAGCCCTTCCCAGCCGCCGACCTTGTGCATCGCCACCAGGGTGATGACGATGGAACCGACCAAAAGAATCACCGTCTGCAGCGCGCTGGTGATCACTACGGCCAGCAGGCCGCCGACAATGGTATAAAGACCCGTTAACAGCGCGGTTGCAATGATGCTGACCCATATATTGATGCCAAAGAGACTTTTCATAACCACCGCGCCGGTGTAGAGACAAAAACAGGTGTGAATGAAAATGGCCGAAATGATGGACAAGAACGCCAGCCAGTTTCGGCAATTTCCGCAGTACCGCTGCTCCAGAAAATCCGGAAGGGTTGTTACTTGGGAACGCAGATAGAACGGGGCAAAAAACAACGACAGCACAATCAGTAAAAACGGGGCCATCCATTCAAAGTTGCCGTGCGCCAAGCCGTTGACATAACCCTCTTCTGCAAATCCCACCATATGTATCGTTGAAATATTGGTTGAAAACAATGCCAGGCCGATGAGAGGCCACGTCAATGAACCGCCGGCCAGAAAATAGTCCTTGCTTTGCTGCGAACCGCGGCGTTTCAAGCCCGACCAGAGGCCGATTCCTACAATGATCACAAAATACAGTATAATCACAATGATATCCGCTGTTTTTATGTGGATACCGACGGCAAGACAACTGTTCATACTATTTCCTTTTCACTCTGAATATACCTGTTCAGACCGTGACCCGCTATCGGTAACGGCGTTTTGACAATTCGAGTACCTGTACGACATTGGATTGGTCAATAATGGCCGCCCCGGCATCGATATCCGAAGGGATAATGCCGTAGCGGATATACTGAGTCAGTTGAATAACCGGATAAAAGCCCTGGATATACGGCTGCTGATCAACCGTACATCGAATATACCCATCTTGAATCAACTGGAGCGTTTTGGGCGACAGGTCAAACCCGGCCGACCAATATCCCTTTCCGGAGAAACCAGCTTCGATGGCTTTACCAGCGGCTTCGGTATCGGATTGGCCGGTGCCAAGAATCCCCCGGATGTCCGGATGCACGTTGAGGGCTTCGGCAATTACCGCCGCCCCTGTTTCGGAATCCAGCCCGGAAATGATAACCGTTGACCGGATATCTTTTTCGCTCAGGACCTCCTGAATGCCGCGTAAACGATCTTCAAGCGCAGAGACGCCTTCGTCGTGCATTGTTATCAGAACGTGAGCGCCGTTGGGGATGAAGGGAAGCACATGGCGTGCCAGTTTTCGTCCCGCCTCAGCCAGTCGCTGATTGACGCTGCTTAAACGGGCATTGGGACTGTTGTTGTCGTCAACGTTGAAACCGACCACCGGAACTCCCCGTTCAACGGCCTGCCAAATCACCGGATCAAATGCGACAGGATCGATAATGTTGACGGCAATGCCGTCATAGCCGGCTTCGACGGCTTGGCGAACCATTTCGGCCTGCGCTTGGACATCCACCCCCACGGTTCCCATAAAATCACAGCGAACGCCCATTGCTTCGGCTGCATCGCGCATGCCCTGTTTGACCGGCAGGAAAAAGGGGGCTTCCGCCGTACAGGTTATAAAGGCAAAACGAAGATCATTGGGACAGGAAGGCGGGGAGGGCGTTTCTTTCGCAACTGACAGGCATCCCCCCATGATAAACCCTCCACACATTACGATGGTCCATCCGACGAATTGAACTGCTCTCATGGCCTTTCTCCTGTATCATATTCCAACAAAGACCTTATCCGTCTTGCGGCCGGTACAGCTGCCCGGTCTATCTGTTTCCTTGATTGCGGGGGGCTAAATCGGATTTGTATTATACCGTTCTCAAAATCACTTTATGTTCATTTTAAGAAAATATAAGTTGCATTTTCGGAACTTTTTTTTTATAATAATCATCTATGACGAGAAAAAAGACCGTATTAATGGCCCTTTCCTCTACACACCACGGGTTTTTTCAGGGCATTTCCCGCTACGCTGGTGAACATAGCTGGCACCTTCACACCTTTATGGCCTATTCGGGTATCATCCCCGTGGGCTGGCAAGGAGACGGTATCATCTCTTTTGCGGGTTATCGTGACGATCTTGCGGATTTTATTCGTCAGTCGCCGTTTCCGGTTGTGGAAATATCACAGGTTCGTGACGATCTGGCGGTACCGCGAGTTGACGGCGACAACATCGCTATCGGAAAGCTGGCGGCGGAATACTTCCTGCTACGCCGTTTTAAACATTTTGCATGGGCTCCTTTTGCCAAAGATACTCCGAATGAAGAACGATTAAACGGATATCGACGCGTACTTTCTGAAAAAGGTTACGCGGTCCATATCCTGCCGACGAGTTTGCTTGAAAAAAAACGTGCCGCTTTTATGGACTGGGCCCGCAGCCGAAAGCAGCTGATCAGCACTCTCAGGTCAATTCCCAAGCCCTTTGCGGTATTTACCTACAACGACAGCGTCGGCGCCGAAATCGTTGACGCCTGCCTGGATGCCAATCTGCTGGTGCCGGAGCAGGTAGCGGTGCTGGGGGTTGACAATGATCAGACCGTATGCAGGTCGGTACCAGTTCCCCTGTCCAGCATTCGCTTTGATCTGGACGAGCTGGCCTACGAGGCGGCGGCATTACTGGATCGCCTTATGGACGGCCAATCGCCGCCGGAGGTGATGCAGCGCATTTTGCCCAGAGGCGTGGTAACCCGAAAAAGCACGGACATCTGGGCAATGAATAATGTGGAGGTTGCCAAGGCGCTAAGCTATATCTGGAGTCATTTCGGCGATTCGAATCTGTCCGTTGACGATGTGGCCTCACAAACTTCACTGACAACGCGGGGACTGTTGAAGGCATTTCAGATGGAGTTAAATCGCTCCATACACGATGAAATCATTCGGGTTCGAATGGAACGGGCAATCGACCTGCTCAACAATACATCTGAGACGATCACGGAAATCGCCTTTCACATCGGTTTTAACAGCAATAACAACTTTTTTCGGGTTTTTCGCGAGGTACACGGCGTCGGCCCCCGCGAATATCGTAAGCGAGAACAGATAACCGAATATCCTTCATAGACAGAACCAACCATCCGCCCGGCCTGGTAGATTGAGATCATTCCGTTTTCCTTATGTCGGCCGGAAGCCGGCGTTACATTCTCAAGCAGATGTTTGAGCTACGTTTTTTCGAATTTGAAGGTGTGAGCGTCGGCGTCGATTCGGATTTTGTCGCCTTCGGTGAATTTACCGGCGATGATTTCCGTCGCCAGTTGGTTTTCCAACCGCTGCTGAATTACACGCTTGAGCGGTCGGGCGCCGAATGACGGGTCGTAACCTTCATCCATAAGCTGCTTTTTCGCTGCGTCGGTAAACTCAACCTCGAATTGGCGGTCCTTGAGCCGCTGTGTCAGATAACAAAGCTGAATTTCGACGATTTTTTCAAGATTGTCCCGTGTCAGCATGTGGAAAATAATCGTTTCGTCAATCCGGTTTAAAAATTCCGGCTTGAAGTATTTCCGCAATGCCTCTTTGACATGCGCCTCAATTTCCCAGTCAGCGCCGCTTTGTTCGCTAAGCTCCAGAATCTGCTGGCTGGCGAAGTTGCTGGTCATAATAATCACCGTGTTTTTGAAGTCGACCGTGCGGCCTTTTCCGTCAGTCAGCCGGCCGTCGTCAAAGACCTGCAGCAGCACATTGAATACATCCGGGTGCGCCTTTTCGATTTCGTCCAGCAGAATGACCGAATACGGTTTTCGGCGAACCGCCTCTGTGAGCCGTCCGCCTTCTTCATAGCCGACATAGCCGGGCGGGGCGCCGATGAGCCGGGCGACCGAGTGCTGTTCCATAAATTCGCTCATGTCGATTCGCACCGTGCTATTCGGGTCGTTGAACATAAATTCGGCCAATGCTTTGGCCAGCTCGGTTTTGCCGACGCCGGTAGGGCCTAAGAACAGAAATGTTCCAATCGGTCGATGAGGGTCGCCCAATCCGGCACGATTGCGACGAACGGCATTGCACACCGCAGCGACCGCTTCATTTTGTCCGACGACATGGGTACGGATTTCGTCTTCCATTTTCATCAGCCGCTGACGCTGGCCGCTCATCAGCCGGGACACCGGGATGCCCGTCCATTTGCTGACGACCTGGGCGATGTGTTCTTCATTGACTTCATTGTGAATCATGGCCGAGCCGTTGGCTTTGGTCACGATTTCCTCGGCGGCGGACAGTTCTTTTCGAAGGCCAAGGATGGTTTCATATTTCAAGCGAGCGGCACGCTCCAGTTCGCCGCGGCGCTGAGCGTCCTCGAACTGGGCCTGGGCGGCGGTTATCTTTTCTTTCAAGGCCTTGACCTTGTCAATAGTGCCTTTTTCGTTTTCCCAGCGTGCTGTCAATGCCGTATCCTGCGCCGTGAGTTCAGCAAGCTGTTTTTCGCACTTTTGCAGTTGTTTTTTGCTGGCCGGGTCGGTTTCTTTTTTCAATGCCTGGCATTCGATTTGAAGCCGCATAATTTCCCGGCGGATGCTGTCCAGCTCCGACGGCAGGGAATCGTTTTCAATCCGCAGGCGGGAGGCCGCCTCATCCATCAGGTCGATGGCCTTATCGGGCAGAAAACGGTCGGAAATATAGCGATTGGACAGCATCGCGGCGGCAACCAGAGCCGCATCCGTAATCCGCACGCCGTGATGGGCATCATAGCGGTCTTTGAGGCCGCGAAGATTGGCGATAGTTTCCTCGACACTGGGCGGATCGACCATCACCGGCTGGAAACGACGCTCCAGAGCCGCGTCTTTTTCGACATGCTTGCGATACTCATCGACTGTTGTGGCGCCGATGCAGCGCAGTTCGCCCCGCGCCAGCGAGGGCTTGAGCAGATTGCCCGCATCAACCGAACCCTCGGTTTTGCCTGCGCCGACAATGGTGTGCAATTCGTCAATAAACAGGATAATCTGGCCTTCGGCCTGGATGACCTCTTTGAGCACCGCTTTGAAGCGGTCTTCAAACTCGCCGCGGAACTTTGTGCCGGCAATCAGCGCCCCCATATCCAGAGCGATGACTTTTTTGTTTTTCAGCCCCGCCGGAACGTCGCCGGCGACAATCCGCTGTGCCAGTCCTTCAACGATGGCGGTTTTGCCGACGCCCGGCTCGCCGATGAGTACGGGATTATTTTTCGTGCGGCGGTTCAAGACCTGCATGCAGCGGCGGATTTCGTCGTCCCGCCCGATGACCGGGTCGAGCTTGCCCTTGCGGGCCATTTCGATCAAATCGATGCCATAACGTTCGAGGGCTTTGTATTTGCTTTCCGGGTTTTCATCCATAATTTTCGTATTGCCCCGCAGGTCTGTAATCGCCTTGGCGATTTGTTCTACAGAGACCGAATTGACGCTCAAAATCTCTTTGGCATCGCTTTTGACATCGGCCAGCGACAGCAATAAATGTTCGACACTCAGGAATTCATCGCTCATTTTGTCGGCCTTGTTCTGTGCATCAAGAACAATCTGGCTGAAAGCCGGGTCCGGCATAATCATCCCGCTGACCTGCCCTTTGGGCTGGCGGTTCAGCTCGCCTTCGGTCATTTGCTGGACACGGTCGGCATTTGTCCCTATTTTTTTCAGGATCATGACGGCCAGTCCCTCTTCATCCTGCAGCAGGGCACTCAGCAGGTGCATGGGCGTAACAACGGTATGGCGGCTGGCCATCGCCAACTGCTGGCTAGTGGCAATTGCTTCCTGTGTTTTTACGGTAAATTTATCAAATTTCATTGTTTTGCTATCCTTTCTGTCAAACCTCCGTCGTTATTATGTGCAAACACTGTGCCCAACCGAACTTTTATCTGTAATTTCTTGTATTTCTGATGTTTATGTGTTTTAAGAGGCGTTGAATATGCCAAAATGGCAGAGAAAAAACAGGCAATTTCGGCACCGTGGTAATGCGCCGAATTCAGGTCAAATCGAACCGTAATTCTCAGGAAATCAGGGCGATAATGTCTTTTCGGCTGATGATGCCGACCAAGACGCCGTTTTTGTTAATAATCGGCACACGGCGAAAGTGCCGGTTTACAAGGCAGGAACAAATGTCTTTGAGCGGGGTGTCTTCATCGAAGGAAACCACTTGGGTCGTCATCGCATGATAAACCGTATGTTCCCAGAGGGCGTTGTCTTTCATCAGTTCAAAGGCGTTTTTATCCAGCAGGTATGTAAGCACGTCCTTTTCGGTGATAATGCCCGCTAAGGTTTTGTCCTCGTTAACCACAGGCAGACCGCTGATATTAAACCGGACCAAAAGCTGAATGACCTTTTCGAGGGTGTCCTGCGGATGAACGGTAATGACGTTTCGTTTCATAATCGTTTTGGCCTGCAGCATGATTATATCCTTCCCGTTAAACGATAATCCGCATACCACACTCTGTTTTACCCCTTGACGGGGCTTCCGGAAACGATCAATATCGATAATGGTCCGGCTTATAGGGGCCGTCCACGGAGATGCCAAGATAGCCGGCTTGTTTTCCGGTCAGGCGAGTGATTTTGCCGCCCAGGGCCTTCACATGGAGTTCGGCTACTTCCTCATCGAGTTTTTTCGGCAGGGTATAGACGCCGGGCTTGAGGTTTTGGGTCGCCAGCATAATCTGGGCCAGACACTGGTTGGTGAAACTGTTGCTCATGACAAAGCTGGGATGACCGGTTGCGCAGCCGAGATTAACCAGCCGGCCTTCGGCCAGAACGATAATGGAACGGCCGGACTTGAGCGTCCATTTGTCCACCTGCGGTTTGATGTTGATTTTTTTGCAGAAGCCGCCGGTTTCCAGATAGCTCATTTCGATTTCGCTGTCAAAGTGGCCGATATTGCACAGGATGGCCTCATCTTTCATCTGTTCCATATGTTCGCTGCGGAGGACATCGCAGCAGCCGGTGGCCGTCACAAAAATATCGCCCTGCGAGGCGGCTTCTTCCATCGTCGTAACCTGGTAACCCTCCATCATGGCCTGCAGGGCGCAGATGGGGTCAATTTCGGTAATCATCACGCGAGCGCCCAGCGACCGCATGGAATGGGCACACCCCTTGCCGACATCGCCGTAACCGCATATAACGACGACCTTGCCGGCGACCATGACATCGGTGGCCCGCTTGATGCCGTCTGCCAGCGATTCCCGGCAGCCGTAGAGGTTGTCGAATTTCGATTTTGTGACAGAATCATTAACATTGATGGCAGGGAAAGGCAATTCGCCGGTTTCCTGAAGCTGATAAAGCCGATGAACGCCGGTGGTGGTTTCCTCGGATACGCCCTTGAGGTGTTTGGCGATGGTCGTCCAGCGGGTCGGATTTGCCGAATAACCGGCGGCCAGCCGATCCATAATAATCCGGTATTCCTTGTTGTCGTATTTTTTTTCCAGCAGAGACGGGTCTTTTTCCACCCGCATGCCCTGGATAACCATCAGGGTTGCATCGCCGCCGTCATCGACGATCAAATCTGGACCGGTTCCATCCGGCCATGTCAGCATCTGTTCGGTGCACCACCAATACTCTTCGAGTGTTTCGCCTTTCCATGCAAACACCGCGCTGCGTCCGGCGGCGGCAATAGCGGCAGCGGCATGGTCCTGGGTTGAAAAGATATTGCAGGAAGCCCATCGGACGTCGGCCCCCAGCGTTTCGAGCGTCTCAATCAGCATCGCCGTCTGGATGGTCATGTGCAGGGAACCGCCGACCTTCAGCCCGGCCAGCGGTTTTTGCCGGCCGTACTTGGCGCGAATGGCCATCAGACCCGGCATCTCTTTTTCTGCCAGCTGCATTTCTTTGCGGCCGAATTCGGCCTCCGACAGATTGGCAACCTTGAAACTCAAGTTCGGGTCTGTCATTTTAACCATCATGGGGGTATTAGACACGGTTTTCATTCAATTTCCTTTCCGGTTTTCGGTATTTTTTCAGATACCGGATTATACTGTAAAGGAGGTCCGGCTGCAACCCTCATTTTTCGACCTGTCCGTACGGGAATCCACATTAAAAACCATCAATAAGGAGGGGGCCTCAAACTTGATGGATAAAATCAAGAAAGGGTTTGCCGTACGGCTGAGAATCGGCCAACTTTATTGGAAATTATGCTTGTCTTGCGGTTTTTCCCTGATTATAATCCCCGCCGAGTTGTCATCATTTTTGACGATCTGTCGGCGGTTCATCCGTTGGCCTTTTTCAACATCGATAAGTAGCTGTAAGTAAATAAGTTGCGGGTGTAGTTCAGTGGTAGAACGTCAGCTTCCCAAGCTGGACACGCGTGTTCGATTCACGTCACCCGCATTGTTTTTTTGATCAAAAATAACGGCGTTGAGGTTTCACACTCAATACCCGCTTGGGCCAGAAAATTGGGATCATTCCGTTGGCCGCTGTTTTTGTTAAGCCCCGTGAGCGTTCTTGGCGGAGCATGCGTGTTTCGGTGAAAACGATGCGATAAACGGAAGGTCGCGATACCGCCCGTCGAAGTCCAGCCCGTAGCCAATCACAAACGCATCCTCGATTATCAACCCTCGAAAATCGATGGGTATTTTCTGTGTGTGTTCGATTGCTTTTTCCAGCAGGACGCAGGTTCTGATGCTTTGCGGCTGGTAATCACGCAGCCGGTTAAGCAGGGTTGCCAGCGTCAGACCAGTATCATAAATATCGTCAATCACCAGGACATGTTTGCCTCGGATTTGGTTGGTCAAATCGGCCGAAGCGCCGATACGTACCCGACCGCACGAGGATGTCCGGCTGCCATAGCTGGATGCTTTTATAAAGACAACCTCAACGGGGAAATCAAGGTTGGCCAGCAAATCTTTCGCAAAATATCTCGCCCCATCCAGCATGACCAGCGCAACGATGTTATCGAGGTTCCGGTATGCCGCGGCTATTTCTTCCGCAAGACCGGAAACGACGCTTTCCAGTTGTTTGGCAGTTACAAGGATTCGATCGCAGGACATTTTATTCTCCGGCGGCGTCCAGCAGATAGGCCAGCGGTTTGGCATTCAGAATGCGTTCGAGGTCGGCAGTGTCTTTAAAACCGGGAGCCGATTTAGACGTGTGCTTGGCCAGCAGCTTGACCGCGGCGGAAAACTTTTTCTCCAGCGGTGCCGTGAAGGTTTTGATTTCTTCTGTTTCCTGCGGTCCGATCGGAATGGTCAGTTGATACGCATGAAGCGTCAGACGGTC
>JAKEGM010000063.1 GCA_022615575.1 Planctomycetales bacterium | reverse complement strand
GGGGTATGGCCCTGCAGTTGTTGCATGTTCGGATATTCCTGACCTTGATTATTTCCGGGGTTCTTATGGCGCAAAAGCGGTGTTGCCTCTTTACCGCAATGCAGAAACAACAGAGCCGAATCTTTTGCCGGGGCTGCTTGAGTTGTTAAAGGATACATACAGCAAAAAGGTATCGCCGGAGGATTTTGCGGGGTATCTGTATGGGATTCTGGCGCAGCCGGAGTACACCCGGCGTTTTGAAAAGGAACTGACCAATCGCCAGATTCATGTGCCGCTGACCAAAGACGGAAAGCTGTTTTTTGAATTGTCTGAATTCGGCAAGGGCTTAATCTGGCTGCATACCTACGGCCAGCGGATGACGGGGGGCGGGCGTGCCAAAGGCAAAACGCCTGCGGGCAGCGTCAAATGTAAAAAGGCGGTTTCGGATGCAGAGGACAACTATCCGGAAGAATACCATTACGATGAAGCCACTCAAACGCTATTTGTGGGCGATGGGACTTTCGGGCCGGTCAGCCAAGAGGTTTTGGAGTTTGAAGTATCCGGGCTGAAGGTGGCACAGTCGTGGCTGGGGTATCGGATGAAACAACGGTCGGGGCGTAAATCGTCGCCGCTGGATGAGATTCGTCCCAAACACTGGACACACGCCTTTACGCGCGAACTGCTGGAACTATTGTGGGTGCTGGAAAAGACAATAGACGGCTATCCGAAACAGATTGAGCTGTTTGAAAAAGTACTTGAAAGCGAGTTATTCAGCGCCAGCGAACTGCCGGATGTGCCGGAAGAAATGCGGGAAGGGCCAAAGGTTCAAAAAGCAAGCAAGCAGATGGCTTTTGAGTTTGAAGAATAGTCGGACGGGTATGGACAAACACACGGACAGGCACGGACGAACACGGGGGTATGGGATAAACAGGACAAATGAGATAGAGGGGATTTTATGTTGCCCTTACAGGGCGTTCAATGTGTTTTGGGATTTGAGTACCCAGGGCGCTGCCCTGGGCTAAGTTACATTGGCTTTTCAGGCCGGGTGGAATTTTGCTGAATAATCAGATTCCTCGACTGCGCTCGGAATGACCGTTCGGACAGGTTGGTCTGTTCAACCTGGGGCTATTGTTGTCTAAGCCCGATGGGCTTTTCTGGATGCCGGAATAAGTCCGGCATGACAGGGAGTGAGACGCTTGGCACCATAATGCGGGCGGGACGCCCGCGTTCCCATTAAACGTGCCGGCGGGAAGCCGGGGGTACTAACATCCGAAGCAGGATGCTTGGCGCCACATTGGCTATTCAAACAAGGGGGCGAGTTGGGAGCGTGTGGCGGGGTCGAGGGCGGATGGACTGGTCCACACCGCCGATTCAAGCGACCTTCGGCAGGGGCAGGATTCATCGCACAGGGCGGAATTGATTTCGAGGGCCTTTTCAATCAGCGTTATGGCATTGGCCGTGGCGCGGCTGAGGTTGGCGATAATCTCCGCCAGCAGGCCTTGCTTAGCCAGACCCGGTTTATGTTCGCGCCAGCAGTCATAATCGCTGACCAGCGCCACCAGCGCATAGCACATCTGGGCCTCGCGGGCGAGTTTGGCCTCCGGCAAGGCGGTCATGCCAATCAGGTCGCCGCCCCAGGCACGGTGCATCATCGATTCGGCCCGGCTGGAAAACTGCGGCCCTTCCATGCAGACATACGTCCCGTCGGCGTGCGTCACCGCCGCCGCTTGTTCGGAGGCCAGCATGATTTTTTCACGCAGCCGCTGGCAGCACGGCCGGGCAAACTCCACATGCACAGCGCCAAACGCGTCAAAGAAGGTATTCTGCCGGCGAAAGGTCTTATCGATGAACTGGTCTGCCAGAACCAGATGCCCCGGCTGGATTTCCTGTCGCAGCGAGCCGACGGCGCCGCTTGCAATCAGCGTGGTTACACCCAGCGACTTTAGGGCAAAGATGTTGGCGGCGTACGGCACGACACCCGGATGATAGCGATGGTCCCTGCCGTGACGGGCCAGAAAAGCAACACGGTGGGGGCCAAGCGTCCCGAGCAGAACCGGGCTGCTGGGTTTTCCAAAGGGCGTGCCTCTGTCGTCAAAGACAGGGTTTTCGATACGGGCGGTCAGGGCATCGCCCAAACCCGTACCGCCGATAATGCCGATTAATTTGTCCGCCATTGTCCTGCTCCTGCCGGCCGTTTGTGAGACCGGATTGCGGCACATCGCAATTTGCCCCGATATTTCGGCCCCCTGCTGTATCCTATTGGTCAGACACCGGCTGGCCGGGTTTCTTTCGTGAGCCGAACTGCCCGCACCAGTTGTTGTCATAGACCCTCGGCCAGTGAATATCGAACTTGATTTGTCCGACCGAGTCGGCCTTGGGTACATACATCGCAGAATTGGGGTGCGGCGCGTAACGATGGCACTCGCCGTGCGTTTCCTCGGTTTTTTCATAATACACGCAGTTGGCACAGCTAATTCCGGGGACCGATGAACTCATTGCCTAACTCCTTTCCTGATATGCGATAACGAGCATTTCATTACCACCGTCTTTTTATGCCACAGGGTTTATTATAGCCGTTAACCGGGGATGTGCAAAGAATTTATCGAACGACCCAGGCTGTGACCAACAGGCCGAAACCGACACGGGCTATTGGGACGGATAACAAAAAAGCCCGCAAGCTGACTGCCTGCGGGCCTGGTACAGATACTGTTTCTTCCTATTTGAACCTTTCACAGGTAAAACTTTGCTTCAGGAATAGATAATCCGGACTTTTCGGATCAATCGAAGAGACACCCGCGTGACCTTCCCATGCCTTTTTAATGAGTTTCTCATCCCGCCACCTGTGTTTTTCCGCGTGGCCGTCTGCGAATCCCATAATACTTTTTTCGCCATGGAAAAAACCCAGCGGATCCATTAATTCGCCCTCAATCTGGGGTCTGAATGCCCAGGCATTCAGATTAAACCCCCGCTGGAGTTCCCCTTCCTCAACAAAAACATACTTATTTCCAGGCGTTGGAATCGTGGCAAGTTTGATGTGTGGATAGTACCCCTGCCAGTCGATTTCCCCCTGCCAGGCGTATCCCATACCCGATGTAATACTATAAGTTCGATAGCCAAGCATGCCGGTTCCGAAGGGTTTCAGGTACCGTTTATCGGCAGGACAGTGATAGTTCTCGGCGTTTTCAACGTACTGAAACAGCAGGCCTTTCTGGATACCCCGTATTTCGTCGTCCGGAACGGTAGCATTGATGGGTACATCAGCCCCATTTCTATCCTGCGGCCATAACACCCACGAATAATCCGGATCGCCGGCCCTTCGGGTCGCCGCACCAACCAGGCATCCGTGATTTTCCTCTGCATAGACCCACCAGGCCTTGGTCAATCCATTGGCATTGTGAAGGCAGACCGCCGCCTGCGCCTGGATTTTGGCAGATTTAAGTGCTGGAGCAATAACCGCAATCAGCAATGCAATAATCGCAATCACAACCAGCAACTCGATTAATGTGAATGCACACTTCCCACGCATATCGCCTCGTTTCTCTGTTTGGAGCTCCGTCTACCTTTATAACATTATACATTTCAAACCGGTCCAGTCAAGCATAAAACATTTTAGAGAGGGAGTTGTAATTTTAGAACAGCCAACGCAAAAATTGCTCGACCAGCAGGATTTCAGGCGAGTATCGCAGGTACACAAAAGGTTCCGCAACCGACCCAACGATAAAATAATTCAAGACCGCCAAGACATACAAATGGCCGGGATAAAAATAGCGATAAAGGTACTTGTTGAGACGCGGGGCATGGACACCGCTGATAAACGGCGCCAGGGCAGCCAGTAATTGACGGGGGTGGGCAACAGTCAGACAGACGTAGATTCCTGTTGCGGCGGCAAAAGCCCCCCGCTGGAGCCAGTATCCCCTTAGCCAGTAAAATGCCGCCAGCGTTGCATACAGGTACCAGCCGTAGGCAATGGGGATGCACATCATCGCCAGGCCGGCCAGAATCGCAAACCAGCGGCATTTTTCGATTGCGGCAGCGGTGAAAGCAAAAATAGCAAAGCCGAAAATAATGTTCAGTTTGGAATCCTCAAAGATATAGATAATCGGCGGCTGGCTCAACAGGGCCAGGATCAGCAGCCGTTTTAGATTGACCTGCCCTGTTTTCATCGTTACGACAAAAAGGATAGTATAAATCGGCATCGAGATACGGCCAACATAACGCAGCCATGAGATGTCATACATATAGCCAAGGTGGTCCAGAACCATGGTGACGATCGCAATCCACTGGTAGGCGTTTCGCAATCCGTCCTCCAGAATTGTTTGATGCCCCGCCGTAAGTGTCCGGTCATGCTGCCCACTATCCAGTTCGGTTGTTGTATCGATCAAAGGCCGCCTGTTTAAAATCGATTATCGATGGTTCAGCAAATCGCCAAGAGATTTTCCGCTATGATGATACTCCCAAGACGGGACTTGTTCAACCTTTTCTATTTGACTGCCGGGAGGGATTCCGCTATAAGAATTTGCTCATAAGCCGTTTGTACTTTTGGAGATAAATATGATACAAGTTATCAGCATTGCAGCCGCCGGAGCGCTGGGGGCTCTGAGCCGCTGGGGAATCAACGCAGCAGGGTATCGTCTGCTGGGGGCGGGATTTGCCTGGGGGACGCTGATCGCCAATGTGGTCGGCTGCTTTCTGCTTGGATTTCTGATGTATCCGGGGCTGGTCAGCACAAAACTGTCCGCGGAAATGCGAATGGCTCTGAGCGTCGGTTTTCTGGGGGCATTGACGACATTTTCAACCTTCACCCGTGAAACTCTCTGCTATATTGAGGACGGACGCTGGACACTGGCCTTTTGCAACATCGCAGCCAATCTCCTGCTGGGACTGGGAGCTACAATGGCCGGACTGATATTGGCACGAACCATATTGGGAAATACGGCGTAATAAAAACGCTCGAAAATGCCGAGATTGTCCTGTACGCACAAAAACAAACTGAAAACTAACGTCAAGAGGTTTAACATGAAACATTTCGCTTTAACGGGTCTTCTGTTGGCCGCCGTAACATCGTGTTGTCTTGCTCAAGCCAATAAAATCACGCCCAACCTGGAATCGTCCGCTCAACCGCTTTTTGACTATCGGAAAATCACCCTCGACAATGGTTTGGACGTGATTACGCTGGAAGATTTTTCATGTCCGATTGTCGCGGTTCAGGTGTGGTACCAGGTGGGATCCAAAGACGAAAAACCGGACCGCCAGGGCTACGCGCACCTGTTCGAACACATGATGTTCATGGGCACCGACCGTGTCAGCGAGAGCGACCATTTCAACCTGATTCGCAAGATCGGAGGCGATTGCAACGCCTATACCAGCCACGACCAGACAGTTTATATTCAAACGCTGCCGGCAGAGCAGGTTGAATTAGCACTGTGGCTGGAAGCTGAACGGATGACTTTTTTGAAGATTGACCAGAAAACCTTTGATACCGAACGCAAGGTTGTTGAAGAAGAACTGCGGATGCGGGAAAACCAGCCCTATGGGAATGTCTTTAAGAAAATAGCGGCCGAACTGTTCAGCGTACATCCCTACCGCTGGACGCCAATCGGCAATCTGGCCAATCTACGGGCTACCAGTGTCGCAGACCTGCGGGCATTCTGGACAAATTATTATGTCCCCAACAACGCCACGCTGATTATCGTGGGGGCCATCAAGCATCAAAAGGCGCAAGAGCTGGCCAACCGATACTTTGGCTGGATTCCCGCGGAGACTGAACCCCAGCGGGTGACCGTCCAAGAACCGCCGCAGACAAAATCGCGAACCGTCGTCATTAATGATGAAAATGCCCCCGCCGGAGAAGTGATGCTGGTGTGGCGCACCGTGTCGACAGGCGAACGGGATGAAACTGTTTTGGACTTTTTATCGCAGATACTCGGAAGCGGCAACAGCAGCCGGCTGTACCGGGCGCTGGTCGCCGACACGGGCGCAGCCGTGGAAGCGGGCACATGGGGGTTCAATCTTCAGCAGGACGGGATTTTTGTCGCCAGCGCCACCCTGCCGCCGGATTCCGAAGATTACGACGGCCTGGCTACAGCCATTGAAAACCAGGTGCAGGCCATCCAAACCGACGGGGTCAGCGAGGCGGAGTTGGAAAAAGCCCGAAATCAGTTATTAAAAGAGCTGATAACCGGCACCCTTTCCATCGAGAAAAAGGCCGCGATGCTGGGCCATGCGGCGGTTACTGTGGGAGACGCAGGCTGGGCCAATACGCGGATGGCAGAAATCCGCTCCGTAACGCGAGAAGAGATTCAGCAGGCGGCAAAGACCTATCTGAAAGACGATAGCGTCTTTCGCTTTATCATCCGTAAAAATCAGGGAATGGAGCTTGCCCGCAAAGACAACGATGCCAGCCCGATTACTGCCGAACCGGAACTGCAGGCGCCGCCGCTGGGACGGCTGGGTGTGCTTCGCCCTGCCGATTTTCCGGCCAAGCCGCCTTTGGCCGACAAAAAAACATCCGATTTTGACATATCATATCAGCAGGCCCGTTTGCCGAACGGGCTGAATGTGCGCGTTATCTCGAATCACGAGGTGCCCTTTGTTTCGGTCGTGCTTGGACTGACCAACGGGGCCTGGACGGAAAACAAACCGGGTACCGCTTCGATGGCCATGGGGATGCTGACGCGGGGAACAACCCGCCACAGCGAAGCCGAACTGGCCACGGCAATGGAGCAGTATGGTATTTCGCTGTCGGGTTCGGCAGAAATGGACACGGTGACGGTCGGGATGGGCTGTCTGACGGAACAGCTGGACCGCGGGCTGGCGCTGCTGTCGGAAGTGGTGCTGGAGCCGGCCTTCGATGAAACCCAGTTCGCCAAACTGGCTCAGCAGCAGACCACCAATCTGAATATCCGGGAGCAGGATCCCGAACATCTGGCCGACCAATACTTCAACCGTTCACTGTTCGGAACCCATCCTTATTCCCGAACGGCTGAAGGCGATGTACAGGATATCAAGCAACTGACCCCTGCGGATTTAAAACAATGGTGGTCGGCTTTCGCCCAGCCGGACCAAGCCACGCTGATTTTTTCCGGCGACATTACAAAAGAAAAGGCGGTGGCGATGGCCAAGCAGTATCTGGGCCGGTGGAAAGCAACCACCGCCGAACCCAGCATCACCCTGCCGCCGATTCCAGCCCCTCGGCCTACACAGATTTATCTGGTGGACCGGCCCGGCAGCGCTCAGGCCCAGATAAAAGTGGGTCAGTTGGGGATGACCCGCCGTCAGCAGCCGGATTACTTTGCCGGATTGATTACCAGCGCTTATTTCGGCGGCTCCTTTCACAGCCGGCTGAATGAAAACCTCCGCGTCAAACGCGGTCTGACCTACGGCGCTTTTGGCGGCTGGCGGGCCCAAAACATGGCCGGCACCTTTGAGATATCCACATTCACCAAAAATGAATCAGCGGACCAAACCGTGAAGGTTATTCTGGAGCAGATTCACCAACTGCAAACCGTTCTTCCGACCGATGCGGAATTTTATGACTCACGAAGCTACTTTATAGGCAGTTTTGCGGTTAATCGGGAGACACCGCAGGATGTTGCCAGGGATGTCTGGCTGGTTGAATCGCAGAAGCTGGGGAAGAACTACTTCCACAAGTTCTTTGCCGCGATGAAGAAGGCCGACAAAGAGGACTGCCTTAAACTGGCGCAGAAAATTCTCAACCCCAATCAATTGTCCATTGTTGTCGTCGGGGACGCTCAGCAGCTTAAAGAACCGCTGTCCAAGATTGCACCGGTGAACGTTATCCAGATGGAAAAATGATTGCTTGCGGCTAATCGTAAAACAAGAAAAGCCCTGTGCGGAAAACCGCTCAGGGCTTTTTGATTATTGGACAGGCCGAACTCCATTCTTTGCAAAAACCGCGCGGGTACGGCGTTCCCCGGCTGGGAACGCGGGCGTTTCGCCCGCAAACGGAATCCCATGCGACCCGGACGGTCGCGCTCCCAGCAGCAGGCAAGATGCCTGCGTCCCATTTCCCGAAGCGGGACACTTCGGCTGCATTATTCAATTGTCAAAAGAGCAATTCAATTTCCGCGTGGGCATTGCCCGCCCTACATTTTGCCGGTCCTACCCGGCTGTGTCTTACGGCCATATCCAGTATTCGGCAAACGCCTCAAAATCCTGCAAATCCACCCTGCCGTCATCGACCAGGTCAGCCCTGCCGCAATCGTCCGGCTGTGTACAATTCTCACTCAGCCAGTTTGCGCACAATTGGGCTAAATCATCGAAATTCACTTCGTAATCGCGGTTCAGGTCAGCTGCAACCGTCAATTGGATCTGCGTTTGCTCCATTACCTCCGGCGGGCACTTGCTGTTGCTGTTCCAGAGGTTGTACATT
This sequence comes from Planctomycetales bacterium, assembly GCA_022615575.1. Classification (GTDB taxonomy): domain Bacteria; phylum Planctomycetota; class Phycisphaerae; order Sedimentisphaerales; family Anaerohalosphaeraceae; genus 4572-13. The sequence continues at coordinate 29,850 of JAKEGM010000063.1, read as the reverse complement.
TCGTCGCCGGCTGAATTGGTTGTATTCTCACCCTGCAGAAATTCGATAAATTCCTTGCTGGTACTCTGGTAATACAGCGTTGCCTGGGCCGTTGCGGCCCCCTCGGGAATAGCATAGAGGGTATCATCCCAGTACTGACCATCGGGGTAGGAGTACGCCACCGGGCTGCCGCCAAAGGCGGCGAAGGCCGTATTGGTAAAGCCCCGAGGCGGAATACGGTTGTCTTTGGCAACGGTGCTGTTGAGCACAAAGTGGAAGGAGTGGCCTTCCGGAAGCCCGGTAATGGAAGAAATCGTGCTGTCAATCGCCGGTTCAATATCGTAAACCTTGGCCTCCGTATCGTGGGCATCGAGCACGCCGGTATTGGGGTCGTAAACGGCCGATTCCTTAAGCAGATTCATCGACCTGTCATAAAATCTGACATTGAGCCAGATGCGGCGACCTTCCGGGTAGCCAGTCGGCAGTTTATGGCCGGTATTGTTGGTGACGGTTACCTTGAGGGTTTCATCAACCTGCGAAGCCGTCATCAAGGCGGCATTCTGGAGCATGTAGCGGGCACGCGTGACGCCGCTGTTCAGGGCCGCAGCATTGACCTTTCCCGGATGCATGGCCGGCAGCAGCGTCGGCAACCAGGTGCTTCCGCCGGTCATATCGTGCAGCGGCAGGTCGGTACGTACCGGCGGATTCATATTGCACCCCTGACCGGTGATATCCCGCATGTGGCAGTCCTGGCAGGTGGCAACAAAGGCCTTGTTGCCGCCAAACTCGGGGGCATAAATACCTCCGGGGGTATTGCTGTAGGCACTATGGAGCCATTCGCTGTAGGTGCGTTCAACGGGCAGCAGTTTGGTGGAGGCAAAATCCGTCGCAGGAGCACCCAGCGTATTGGGGGCATAGCTGCCCTGTTCATTCTTTTCAAAGGCCGGATTGCTCACATCGTGGCAGGTTCCGCAAAATGCCGCCTCCTGATGAAACGGCGACACAATGACCGGATGCCCCGTGGCAGCATTGACAAACGGCCCCCGCCGGGCACTGCCGGCCGGATCCACCGTGAACATCCCCAGTCCGAATTCCGTCGTCGGAGAAACCAAGGCCGCAAGGATAGCGGCATCTTCCACCGGGCTGACGCCCGCCGTATAGATCGGGTCAACCATGCGGTGGCACAAATCGCAGGCCACACCGATTTCGTCTGCTTCCAGCATTGCGCTGCCATCGGTCGGCACAGAGCGTCCCTGCATCCAGCCGGCGGACAAGTGACACCGCAGGCACAGGTCGCCCGAATCCGGAGCGTCCTGATTGGCGATTACCATATTGGCCTTAAACAGGGGATCGAAGGAGGCCTGGGCCATCATGCTGCCTTGCCAATTGTAGTACGGTTCAACCGACGGATCATAGTCGCCGTGACAGGCCGCACAGTTGGAAGGGTTGTTAAGCGTTCCCGCTTCAAACGGCTGGGTGCCGGGCATGTCGAAATCCCGCAGGGTTGTCGGCACGCGCCCTCCCGGCGGCGAAATAATCGCAAAGACCTGATTGCTGTCGTCATGGGCGGTATTAAACGAGTTATCCGTAGCTTCCACACGAATCAGGGCGACGGTGGTGGGTCGATTGGCCGGAAACCATGTGTAGGTGCCCGTATTGGACAGGCCGGAAGCGATCATGGCAAAGGTTGCGCCGCTGTCCGTGGACAGGTAAATCTTTACTACGGCAATTCCGCCAGTATCCTCGGCTGTCCATTGGATTGCGGTCGATGTATTGGCCGTTAAGGTTTGTCCGCCGTCGGGGGAGTTCACGGTTACCGTGGGAGGCGTTGTATCGGCACCGGTGTGCGGGGTCAGATGGTCCCGGATGTTGGCAATGACAACACCGGTGACCTGATTCACATTGGAGGCGGTGAGTCCCGGAAAGGTCGGGGTATTTACATAGAGCGTGCGGTCGGTAATCTCCACATTATTGGTGTATCCATCAGCATCCGAATCCAGCGGCCCCAAGGCCAGAATCTCCGCCGCATTTCTATTGGCCGTTCCTTCAACCGCCAGGCCGTAAGGATTTCGCGGCCCGCCGCCCGTAAAGGCATAATGGCAGACGCCGCAGTGGGATGTGCCGGAGACCTTATCCAAAATAGTGTTCGCGGCAGAAGGGTAAGCGGTCAGGAATTGGGTTTTGTACGGATTTCTGGCAAAGGCCGAAAGGGAAGAAAAAAAGAAGAGCAAAATCAAGAATGAAAAAAAAAGGGTTTTTGCTGAGGACACGGAACACCCCTGAGTCCCCACTACCCAAGACGAACTTGCCCTACTCATCATTACCTCCGTTTCCTTATAAAGATGCTGTTATTATAGAAAAAGGGGCGTTATGGGTAAACAAAAAAACGAATTTTATCTACTTTTTTAGAAAAACTATGAATTTTTTCCCATTGCGATCGCGTGATTTGGCTTTGCTATATCCAAATTGGTTTTTGTCCTATTCTGTAATCTGCTGTCGCTGCTGGCACAGCCAGTCGTACCAAGCGTCCATTCCTTCGCCGGTGGCGGCGGAAACCTGATATATTTGGGCATCGGGATTGACCGCACAGATGTCCGCCAAAACCCGCTGGAGATTGAATTCGATATAATCGGACAAGTCTATCTTGTTGACCAGCACAACATCGGCCCCGGCGAATGTGCCCGGATATTTGACGGGTTTATCATCCCCCTCCGGAATCGACAGGATAACCACCCGCTTATGTTCACCCAGGTCAAAGGCCGACGGGCAAACCAGATTTCCCACATTCTCAATAAACACCACGTCTTTAGTGTCGGCGTGAATTGACTTGAGGACGCCGTGAACCTGCTCGGCGGACAGATGGCAGGCGCCCTTTGTTTCAATCTGCACGGCTTCGGCGCCGGCGGCGCGGATTTTCTGCGCATCGGTGTCCGTTTTGATATCGCCTTCGATGACGCCGATGGTCAGCGTATCCTTCATATCGCGGATGGTCCGCGCCAAGGTTGTTGTTTTTCCGGCGCCGGGCGAGGAAATGACATTCAGGCACAACACCTTATGTTTGGCAAAAAACGCTCTGTTCTTTTGGGCATATTCTTCGTTGCGGCTTAAAATTTTCTGATTCAGCGATAGTTTCATTTTTTGCTTGATCCATTCCTTGTCAAGGGTTATCGCGCTGCTTTGCGCTTTTATGCCGGTTTATTCTTTGCCGTCCTTAAATTCGATTGTTTCCAGCAGCAGCGGCGCGTCGGGTTTAAAAACGAATTCCGCACTGGAGCATTGCCTGCACACTGGCCGATAAATATCAAACTCAAACGTCGTCCCGCATTGCCGGCAGGTCGCCCGCAGGGGAACATGCCTGATCGTAAGCGTCATGCCTTCGCACACCGTTCCCGCCGCAGCGGTCTCAAACGCAAAGTTCATTACCTCGTCATTGAGGGCATTGAACTGACCGCAGGAGATGGTCGCACCGACGGGTTGGGCATTGACCCGACCGGCTGTTTCGAGAATCGTGCTTAAAATACTTTCGGCAACGGATGTTTCGTGCATCAGCAAATCCTCGGCAGTTCCCGGCCATACGGCGTCTGAACCATCCGCCGCCCGCCGATTTTCGTTACCAGTTCCACCAGCGGGCCGTCAGCGGCTTCGGTAATCGTTCCGATGATGGCCGCCTTTTGTCCGAGGGGGTGGTTTTTCCACAGCGTCAGCGCCTTGTCGGCATCCTCCCGGGCCACCACCGCCAGCACCTTGCCTTCATTGGCGATGTTCAGCAAATCAAAGCCCAGCATGTCCGCCGCCGTTTGAACGGTCTTATCCATCGGCAGGCATGCTTCCTGCAATTCGACAGCAACCCTGGCCGATTGAGCGATTTCATTCAGTGTCGCCGCAATGCCGCCGCGGGTGGGGTCGCGCATAAACTTAACCGAAGACCCCAGTTCTTCATAAAGGATTCCGGTCAAGTCATGCAGGCAGGCACAATCGCTGGCCAGCGGAGTCTGGAATTTCAGCCCCTCCCGCTGGGACATAATCGTCATGCCGTGCTCGCCAAGGGTGCCATTGATTAAAATCGCATCGCCGGGTTCAATTCGCGCAAAGGATGGATCGGCCTTATCCAGACGCACACCCACGCCGGAGGTATTGATAAAAATACTGTCCGCCGACCCCTTTTCAACCACCTTGGTATCGCCGGTAACTATCGGGACATTGGCGTTTTTTGCTGTCCGGCCGATGCTTTCGAGAATCCTTTCCAGCACCTCCAGTTCCAGTCCTTCCTCCAGAATCAGCGACAAACTCAGGGCGACTGGTTTTGCCCCGGCAACCGCCAAATCATTGACCGTCCCGCAGACGGCCAGTTTTCCGATATCGCCGCCATTAAAGAACAGGGGTTTGACCACAAAACTGTCCGTCGTAAAGCACAGCTTGCCCGCCGGCATATCCAGCACCGCCGAATCCGTCAACTGCACGGACTGACCCTCGCCGAATTTGGGCACAATCGTTCGATTGATCAGGTCTGCCATCAGCCGCCCGCCCCCGCCATGCGCCAGCATGATTTTTTTCTTTTCTTCCATTTTACTTTCCGTATTTATACCACGCCGAACAGGCGCCTTCGGTGCTGACCATGCAGGGACCAATCGGCGCATCCGGCGTGCATGTGCGGCCAAACAACGGACACTGCGGCGGGTCAATCAGCCCGCACAAGACCCGCCCGCACTGACAGCCGCCCAATTCTTCGGCGGGAATTTCCTCCATGCCAAACCGCTTGAGGGCATCGAACCGGCTGTACTTTTCTTTCAACCTCAGCGTTGCCCCCGGAATCACGCCCAGCCCCCGCCATGCGCCATCGCATGGCTCAAACGCCTCGGCAATAATCTTACGGGCAGTCGCATTTCCCTGCGGCGTTACAGCCGCCCCATAGATCGAGTCCACCCTGGCCGTGCCTTCGGCGACCTGCTCACAGATATTCGCCAGTCCTTCCAGAATCTGCACCGCCTCAAAGCCCGCCACCACGCACGGGCGTTTGAACTGCTCCACCACGGGCTTATACGCATCGGAGCCGAGAATCACGCTGACATGACCCGGACACAGAAACGCATCAATCTTATCATTTTTAGCACCGAGCAATGCCTGCATCGCTGGTACCACCAGCTTATGGCCGCTGAGAATACAGAAGTTTTTGACTCCTTCTTTGGCCGCATCAGCCACCGCAACCGCACTGGGCGGCGTGGTCGTTTCGAAACCCACCGCCGCAAACACCACGATTTTATCGGGATGCTTTTGGGCCAGCGTCAACGCATCATCCGTGCTCAAAACGACTTTGATGGTTGAGCGGTGTAAGCTCTCCAGCGAACCGGCCTTTCCCGGCACACGCATCATATCGCCATACGTTGCCAGAATCACGTCATCCCGCTGCGCCAGTTCCAGAATAACATCAATATAGCCCTGATCCGTCACACAGACCGGACACCCCGGCCCGCTGAGCAATTTCAGATTTTTCGGCAGCAGCGATCGAATCCCGTGCCGGAAAATCGCCACGGTATGCGTCCCGCACACTTCCATCACCTGAATCGGTTTGTCAACCTTTCGGCATGCTCCGGCGATGGCTTTTCTGGCTTTTTCAATCCGTTCAAGCATCCGCACCCCCTCCCTCCTGGGCCTTTTGCCGCTGGTCCTCAAAGCGGGCAATTTCCTCGAACAGCTCCCATGTCTTTTGGGCTTCTTCTTCATCGACCTTCGTAATCGCATAGCCGGCGTGAATCAGCACAATGTCGCCTACTTCAATGTCCGGCGTGAGGGTGATACGAATGTTCCAGCGGTTGCCCATGGCATCGGCAACCGCTTTATCGACGTTTATCTCAATAATTCTCGCTGGTACCGCCAAGCACATCGTTTTACCCAATCCTATTCTTGTTTATCATTTCCGCCGCAATCGCTGCCTGTCCGAAACAGATACCGCCGTCATTGACCGGCACCGATTGCTTCCATAATACCCGAAACTGCTCCTGTTTCAAACGTTCAATCAGCCGATTGGCTAAATAGCGGTTGCAGAAAACGCCGCCGCTTAATGCGACATCGTTGAGTCTCCGCACAAGGCGGGCCTTTTTCGCTAATTCCAGCAACCCTTCGCAGATTGTGTTATGAAAACGAGCGGCAATGATCCGCCCGTTTTCGGCATTTTCTATATCTCGAATAACCCCTTTTATAACCGGCTCAAATGGGAAAATTTGTGCACCGTCGGCCTGATGCAGTTCTATCGGATACGCCTGATTGACGCCGTTTTCGAGCATGGCTTCAAGGGCCATCGGCAGCTCGGCCTCAAAGCGATTTTTTGCACCGGCCCCCAGCAAAGCCGCAACAGCGTCAAACAACCGGCCCATGCTTGATGTCGGAACCGTATTGATTCCCTGTTTTATCTGGCTGCATATCAGCCGTATTTTGTCGGCATCCGGATCAATCGCAGATAACAACCTGCCATGTTCGTACAACGCGTCAAAATCGCCGCTCGGACAGAGCAGTCCCACCAGTGGCCGGATCGCTTCTTTAGCCGCCCTGTCACCACCGGCCAGCGGGTAATAAGCCAGATGGCCAAACCGCTCAAACCCGGTCAGCGTTGAAATCAGGCATTCACAGCCCCAGATCGCCCCATCCGTGCCGTAGCCGGTTCCGTCGGCGACCAGGCCGATCACCGGCCCAAATTCATTGCAGTCCGCCAATACCGACGCAATGTGCGCCCAGTGATGCTGGACGCGAATCAATTCTACGCCGGACATCTGTTCAGCAAAATGGGTTGACAGGTACGCCGGGTGCAGGTCGCAAACGGCGATTTCCGGCTGCACCCGGAACAATTGCCGCAGATGCTCCACAGAGCGTATATAATGGCGATAGACCCGCCCATCGGCCAAGTCGCCGATGTGTTCGCTTACCAGATACTGATCGCCCTTCACAAAGCAAAAGGTATTTTTCAGGTCCGGCCCGGCAGCGAAGATATCCCCGCAAGCAGCTTGACTGCGATAAATCGGCGACGGCACATAGCCGCGCGCCCGCCGTAAAAACGCCGCCTGACCGTTGACCTCGTGAATGACCGAATCGTCCACCTGCCTGTAAATGTCGCGGTTGTGCATTAAAAATACATCTGCAATGCCGCCCAATTCCTCGAGGGCCTGTTCATTTTTGCAGATCAGCGGTTCATCGGACAAATTGGCGCTGGTCATCACCAGCACTTCCATCCCCGGCTGGGCAAACAATAAATGATGCAACGGGGCATAACAGAGCATAAAACCGAATCGATGCGTTCCGAACGCCGCTGACGGCGCTATGCCGTTCGGCTCTTTTTTATCCAGCAGCACAATCGGAGCCTGGGGGCTTTTCAAAAGCCGCTCGTTCATGTCGTTCACGACAGCATATCGGGATACCGTTTCAACGGACGCGGCCATTAACGCAAACGGCTTGGCGTCGCGATGCTTGCGTTTGCGAAGTTCCCGTACCGCCGATTCATTCAGCGCATCGACCGCCAGATGAAAGCCGCCGATGCCCTTGACAGCCGCAATGCCGCCGGCGCGCAAGACCTCGGCACAGCGGACGATTGTCTTATCGGAATCCGTTTCAATAGCGCTGCCCGCACTGTCCGTCAGCCATATTTTCGGGCCGCAGACCGGACAGCCGGTCGGCTGGGCGTGAAACCGGCGATCCCGCACATCGGTGTATTGTGATTTGCATCTGCCGCACATCCCAAAAGAGGCCATCGTGGTATTGGGCCGGTCATAAGGAATTGTTTTCACAATCGAATAGCGCGGGCCGCAATGGGTGCAGTTGATAAACGGATAGCGATAGCGGAAATCCGACGGTTCCTTCAACTCCCTCAGACAGGCGGGGCATGTTGCACAGTCCGGCGTGACCTGCGTTATCGTCTGGCCGGCTGCATCACTTTGGACGATGTGAAAACCCTGCTGACCTTCCATAACGTCCAAGGATTCGACGGCTATCGAGAAAATGTCCAATAAGGCAGGATAATCCCGACGTGAACGGTCCTGTAAATCCCTGATAAACCGCTCGATGGCCGCTGGCTGACCCTGCACTTCGATGGTTACTCCCTGGGTATTATTATACACCATGCCCGCCAGTACCCCTTCTGCTGCAAGGCGGTACACAAACGGCCTGCACCCCACCCCCTGAACGCGGCCTCGAATTGTAATGCGCTGTCTGCCGAGCATCTGTATCTTTCATTCAGTCGTCAGTCGTGATTATTATACGGGCAAAATCCCCGACACCAACTGCAATACCGAAACAAATCTTCTATGTTCCAAGAAAAAAAACGCCTCTTTTCATAAAATTCACATTACCGTCTGATAATATAGGAATTTCAAGCATTCATTTCAATTCTTAAAGATATTTTTTAATCCCCTTCGCATTTCCTTAACATTTCATTGACTTTTGCACGCCAATCTGTTATACTACAACCTTGTAATGGCACGACATGACCGGGGGGTCAGAAAATGATAAAAACCACGAACAGCAAGTACTTTCAGAACGTCGAAGCGGGACGGGGACCGCCGGAAAATTAAAAAAACCTTTCGTTTAATCCGCAATCATCCCTTAAAAAAAGAGGCACAAAATGAATCCACTCGAAAATCCATTCAATAACACCGCAAACCGAAAATCACCACCGCTGTTTTTTGCGTTCATGCGAGGCCCGCCGAATTCCTGAACAAAAGCACTCTTTTACTTCTGCTTCTTCCATCCGTACTCTTGCCCTTATCGCACTTTCATTTGTTCCCTTCGTGTTTATCGAGTGGTCTTGACCAAACGTCCTGCCGCCACCTTGATAAAAAACCCTTTATTTCGGGTCTTTGCTTTTCTATACTATGTTTTTTTAGAAGACAATTTTTTGAGGACTGAGACGATGGTGTACACGCGTTTTGAACAACAGGAACTTATCCTGCGGGATGAACTGGCGATCGATCGAACCCGATTGGCCAATGAACGGACATTTCTGGCTTATGTGCGAACTGCTTTGGCCCTGGCGATTGTCGGCGGCACATGCATCCACCTGTTTCCAAATTCGAGACCCCTGTTTTCGCTTGGAATTCTGTTTTTTATCGCAGCGGCGGTTTGTCTTGCGATTGGAACGTGGAAAACCGTGGCCATGACCAAGCAGATTCAATTGCTTCGAAAACACCCCCGGTAAACCGACCCGCAACTCCAAAATCAGTCATACAAGGCCGATGCTTCATCGGTATCAACCGACCGCGTGTTTGCCGAGCCAGTTAAGGCACCAGGTTCGGGCCTGCTGCCTTGTTCGAATCTGCCCCTCGAGCTGGGCGATGTACATTTCCTGGGCCAACTGCCCGACTCTCGGGCCGGGCACAGCGCCAAGGGCTATCAATTCATGGCCGTCCAGCAAGGGGGCGGGGTGGATGTCTTTTTCATCCATATCCAGCGCTCGTTTGCGGATTGTTTTAAGCGGCCGGAGGGTCTGTCCTGCGGCCGCCGCAATCGCTTTTTCAAGAGCAATCAAATCCCAGAAGTACGGCTCGTGCATCAGCAGCTTCAGACGGGAAACGGGCATTTCGGCATCCAGCAGGACACCCCGTTTTTCCAGAAGGAAACGAACATGTTTGGTCTGGTCATTGCTGAGCTTGAGTTTGGCGCATTGGGCAACGGCCTCTTTGACCGGCAAATCCGCCCAGAACGCCGCCAGCGCCAGGGGAAAGTCCACTGCCGGCGGCAAATGTTCGAGAACGGCTTTGCCGAATGCCGCCGATTCCGCTTTATAGTTGTCGAATATCCGAAATGCCAGGCCGGATTCAATCAGCAACTGCGCTCCGCGGGCACGGTCCGGGTAAGAAAGAATCTGCTCGATTTCCGCCGCGATGCGTTCGGCGCTGATACCGCTGATTTTCGACGCATGTTTCTGAATCGAACGCCATGTGGCCGGCTCGATACAGAAGCCCAGCTTGACGGCAAACCGCACCGCCCGCAGCATCCGCAAAAAGTCCTCGCTGAAACGCTCGTCCGGGCTGCCGATAGTCCGCAGGATGCGTTTTTGAAGGTCTTTCCGGCCGCTGACAAAATCCAGTACCTCTTTGGCAATCGGGTCGTAAAACATCCCGTTGACGGTAAAATCCCGCCGGGCGGCGTCCTCTTTTGCCGAGGCAAACTCCACATGGCCGGGATGGCGGCCGTCCTGATAGCCGCCCTCGGTGCGGAAAGTGGCCACTTCGACCTGCTTGCCGTCGGTCAGCACCATGACCACGCCGAACTTGGCGCCTATCTTGAGTGCACGTCGGAAGAGTTTGATCACCGCATCCGGCACAGCATCCGTTACAACATCGTAATCGCTGGCGGGTCGGCCCAGCAGCCGGTCGCGCACGCACCCCCCCGCAAACAGGGCTTCGTAGCCCTCTTTACGCAATCGACGAACCACCTTATATGCCGCCTCACGATTGGACATCGCTTACATTCTTTCTCCTTGAATCTTTTTTTTCAACCATCTGTGAAATCTGTGGTTTTTTCATCGGGTCGCTGGCGCTCCCCGCTCGGACTTTCACGTTCGGATTTTTCGAAGAAGGCGATTTTCATGCTGCCCCACTCGCGCTGGTCGAATTTTACCAGTTGGCCATAGGCGTCCTCAATATGCGACCGCAAGTGGGTTCGCAGGACAACCCAGGCGCCCCTGTTGACCTGCACATCAATCAGTTCCATCAGCTTGCCGACCTTGCTGTCGGGGCCGCAGTGGGTACTCATTTCGTAGGGCGGGTCGCAAAAGACCAAATCATACAGACCGAATTCCGGCGTGGGGGCAGCGCCGACCTTGAGGATGTTGGCGCAGACGGTCTTGGACTGGTTGGAAAAACCGGCTTTCTGGATGTTCTGCCGGAGTAACGGCATCACATCCCGGCTGCCGTCGATAAACGTCACCCATTGGGCCCCGCGGCTGAGGGCCTCCATCCCCATCGAGCCGGTGCCGCAGAACAGGTCCGCCGTCACACAATCCTCGATGCGACCCTTGTTCCACAGGATATTGAACAGGGACTCCTTGACCCGGTCAGTCACCGGCCGGGTATCGGTGCCCTTGGGTGAAACCAGCCGCATTCCCTTTTTTGTCCCCGCGATAATTCTCATTTTCCCTTTTTTTTATTTTGCCACAAAGGGCACAGAGTTTTTTATTTTTTCTCTTAAACCTCCGTGGCCTCTGCGGCTAAAAAATTAAACTGGTTCCAGTCCTAAATCTTTGAGCATTTGGAGGTCGTCTTCGACGGCACGGCCGGCGGTGGTGAGGTAGTTGCCGGAGAGGATGCTGGTGCACCCGGCATAGAATATCCAGCTTTGCACATCGCGCAGGTTCAGGACGCGGCCACCGGCGACCTTTAAGTGCGTTTTGGGCAGGATAAACCGATACAGGGCAATAATTCGCAGTATTTCGCGCGGTTTGAGCGTTTCGGTATTGCCCAGGGGCGTCCCGGCTATTGGGTGCAGGAAGTTCATCGGCACCATGTCCACACCCAGATTGCGAAGCTCCAAGGCCATATCTATCCGGTCGTCCTCGGTCTCGCCAATACCGAAAATGCCGCCGGCACAGACGCCCAGACCGGCCTTTAAGGCGGCCTGAATGGTTTTAACGCGGTCCTCGTAGGTGTGGGTTGTCACAATATTCTTAAAATGCCGCTCGGATGTCTCCAGATTGTGATTAAACCGCACCACGCCCGCATCGGCCAACCGCTGCATATTTTCATCACTGAGAATGCCCAGTCCCATGCAGATGCCCAGTCCTAACTCTTTTTTGATGCGTTTGGTCAGTTCAATCAGCCGGTACAGCTCGGCCTCGCTAACCTTCTTGCCGCTATAGACAATGCCGAAATTGGGCACGCCCTTCTGTTTTGCCTCTCTTGCCGCGGCTATGATGTCTTCATCGCTCAGGGTTTTTGGGGTTTTGTCAACGGCCGTATCGTAATGCAGCGACTGGGCACAGAATGCGCAATCCTGACTGCACCCGCCCAATCGGCCCGGCACAATGGAACATATCCTGACCTTACTGCCAAAGCTGGCTTTGCGTATTTGGTTGGCCCAGTAGAGCAAGTCATCCAGATACGCAGCGGAAAGTATCGACAGTTCTCTAATCTCGGCATGCTTAAGGAGAGCGCCGTTTAATATCTGTTTTGCATGGTGTTCAATCGTTGCGTTCATACGGTTTTCGTTCTTTATCGGCCGTCAGTGACGGCCTACGGTTACAGGCCAATGACCGAGTACACCATATCCTTGATAAGACCGGCATTGCCGAGTTTTTTAAGGATTTGGTCCAGTTCATAGGGGGATCCGGCCAGGAAATAAACAAACACCCCCTTGTCTTCCTTAACCAATTCGCAGGTCAGAAATGTTTTTTCGCCGGCAACATCACAAGGAAACAATCTGCGAGTAACTTTAATGGTTGCGGATTTTCTAAGGCTATGGGACTCATAGGGGTGTTCGTAAAGCTCCTTAACCTTGCTGAGGCGCCGGATTTTTCGAACCATCATATCTTTTTCTTCTTCGGTGCAATAAAAGGTAATAATGGCCCCGCCATCCGTTTGCATCTGTTTCTCGGATTTGCAGGCCACAAGGGTGTCGATGCTGATGTCCTCATTGCTGAAGGCCGAGGCGATGCTTGTTACCGCTCCGGCACGGTCCACCAGATGTGTCCTGAACGCCCAATGGTGTTTTTTCTGTTCACTCATGCTGATTATCTCCTGATTCTGCCGCCAACGGAAATCGGCTTTAATTTTGTTATTTGCTCTCTCCCTGCAAGGTCCTGACTGCGATGGGAAGTTTATAATGTTTGGGCTGGCTTCGGCCGGACAATACATCCAGCGCCCCCTTCGCCAGCGCCTCCATTTCCAGTGAACCTTCGAACACCATCACCGGCGCCAATAGCCCCACGGCCTGCTTGATTCCGGAAACAATACGGGCGCTGTGTGCCAACCCGCCAGTCAGCACGATGGCCTCCAGATCAAGTCCGGCGGCAACGGCCGCCGCACCGATTTCACGTGAAATTTGGTAAATCATGGCCTCGACGATCCGCTTGGCCTTTTCATCTCCCCGGCCAATGCGTTCTTCGATGACCGTCATGCGATGCTCCCCCAGATACGAAACCAGCCCGCCGCAGGAGGTGAGTTCGCGGATTAACTGCTCTTTGGTAAATTCCCCGCTGTAACAGAGGTCGATGACCTCTTTTAACGGCAGCGTACCTGCCCGCCGGGGCGTAAACGGGCCGCCCCCCAGCAAAGCAATATTGGTGTCAACAATCCGTCCCTTTCGAATGGCTGCGATAGTGATGCCGCCTCCCAAGTGCGCGACAACCTGATTGGTATCCTCGAAGGGCCTTCCGACAGCGAGGGCGGCTTTGGCCGCGGCGGCTTTGACACTTAAGGCATGTGAAACGTTACGCCGAATAATGCGGCTGTATCCGCTAATTTCAGCTCGTTCATCAAACTCATCAACGATTACAGGGTCCACGGTAAAGGCCGGTATCTGATAGGTTTGGGCCAGTTTTGCCGCAACCGGAATCCCCAGATTGCTGGCGTGTTCCAGTTGAGCAAACTGGAGGGAGCGGACGATGTCCTGCTCGATCCGGATTTGCCCATCGCCGCCGCGAATCGCAACCGCATAGGTTCCGCTGCTGATTTTCTCTTCCCCGCTCGACAGAAATCCGCCGCGGCCCGCCACGGCATCAAAGGCGACCTCCGGATGCGACGACATTTCCTCCCGGACAAGCGATTCGAGGTATTCGATCTGTTCGTCCCGGGTGCGGGCGGAAAGGGCTGACACGTCGAAAGACCGTTCGGCGGAATACAAGACGGTTTCATTCTCATAGGCGGCCAATTTTAGCGAGGTTGAGCCGGGATTGATGACCAAAACACGTCTGGAACCGATGGGCGTCTTTTCAACGAGCACATGAGGCGCGCGTTGTTTTTTTTGTTTCTGCTGGGCATAAATGCCGCACATCGCAATTGAGAGAATCCGTGTTTCAAGCGTATCCGATCGGGATAACAGGCCAAACGGAACTTCAAATCCCATTGTAATATCCGCCAAAGAGGCCTGCCCATATCGGCACATGGACAGGAGCGTTTTATAGAGAATATTGCCCGCATCAATTCCCGGGCAGATCAGAATGTCCGCCTGCCCAGCCACCGCTTCGGCATTGGGAATATCCGGGATGCCTTTGATCTTTACGGATTCCATATCCGTCGCCAGGTCGAACGAAACAGGGCCGGCAACAATCGCATCCGGCCAGTTTCGCTCAGCCAGCTGCAACCCAATCCGCGTTGAAGGAAGCGAGGGAACCTGTTTTTCATTGGCGGACAAGATGGCGATACGCGGTTTTTGGAGACCCAGGATCGTCTGAGCGGCATCAATACAATTGTTAATAATCCCCACCATGCGTCCGAAATTGCATACGGTCGTCATTCCGGCATCGCTGAACAGCATCAGCTTGCCTTTGTTGATTGAAATCGCATCGAAAGCCGTTACCAAACTGACCGTCGGACGAACGGCAAATGCCAGCATGGCCCGATTGATGATATTTGAAGAGATACTGCCCTTGAGTACGATATCGATGCTGTCGCGTTTAGTGATTTCAACCGTTTTTGCGGCAGCTTCCTCGGGCGTGGCCGCCGAGACGATATCCTCAGACGGGATTTCAAAGCCCACTTTTTCGGTCGATTCGCGGATCAGCTTTTCTTTGCCAACCAGCACGATCCGTTTGATAATCCCGTGGTCTCGTGCGGACTCCACAAGCCGAAGGTCCTCAATCCGCTCCCCCCCGGCAACAATGACGCTTGATGCCTTCAGGCGGCCAGCATACTCAAATAAGTCCACAACCGACCGGGGTTGTTCCGATGATTTTGAGTTTCCCTTGTCTGATATTATACTCATAAGCGGTAATTCTTTTTAAAATTTATATCACCTTATCACAACGGAGCATTGTGCTGACCGGCACAGCCACCGCCCTGAAGTCACCTGGTGCCAGGCAAACAGTTCGCCATCTCGGACTGCGGAGCTTCATCCGGTCGCGGTAGCGTTCCAGCGGCACCGCCAGCAGGAGAAATCTTTGGCCGCTGCAATCATAAACCGGCCAGCCGTCGGTTTCAACGTCAATCTGCTCCAGACGAAAAACAAACACAAAAACCGCATTTGCATCGAGTTTTTCCTTCTGAAAAACCCCCAGCCAGCATGATAAGGCCTGGACATCCTCGAATGTCACCCAGCCGTCAAGACCTTTTAAGCCCGCCAAAGAAGTCCCGTGAAACGTGCGGCCCTTGACCTCCGTCAGCAAAGGACGGGGGGAGTCCGGCCAGAGCAAAAAATCAAAATTCTTGATGTCGCCCTGCTCCTGCGGAATGCGTTTGGCCTGGTCAATAAAGACAAAGGGGACATGGTTTTCCTTAAGCCAGTATTCAAAGACCTGCTCGTACAGATTGGGCTGTTCGGATTGCATAAGCCCCTCAAAAACATCGCCGGCATCCTGCCGGCAACAATATGAAAAAAACCGGCCGGAAGCCGGCGTTACGTTAAAAACGCATCCGCATTTACCAATTTCTGCTCGCCGGATTTCATGTCCTTAATCACAAGCTGATTGGACTCTTTCAATTCCTGACCGACAATAACGCATTGAGCGGCCTTGAGGGCATCGGCCTGCTTGAGCTGTTTGCCCAGCGCAACAGGTTTATAGCTGAAATCGCACGAAAACCCTTTTCGCCGAAGTACTGCGGCAACCGACACGGCTTTATCAAATAATTCCGCATCGGCACAGACCACAAAGTAGTCCAGCGTCTGCACATCCAGCGTATCGTCTTTCAGCAACCCCTTTTGACGCAGCAGTATCTCCAGCACGCAATCGCCCATGCCCATGCCGGTAGCGGTAATTTTCGGGCCGCCGAAATCGCTCAAGAGGTTGTCGTACCGTCCGCCGCCGCAGATTGCGCGAAGTTCGCCGGCCACCTCATGAATCTCAAAGACCATCCCCGTGTAATACGCCAATCCCCGCACAATCCCCATATCGAACCGGCAAAAGTCCCGGACTCCCATCCTGTCAAGGTACGCAAACACCCTCGCCACTTCATCCAGTGCGGCCTGGGCCTCGTTATTCAAGTTCACGATGGAAGGAATGGCATCGACCAAATGCACCTCCATCAATTGCTGAATCGTCCGAATGATCTGCCCCGAGGAAACCTCCTTTTGGAGCATCTCTTCAAACGCTTCGGCGGGAACTTTGGATTTTTTGTCCAGAATCGGATAAAGCACGTCGAGCCGGTCCTCGGCGATGCCGATATTTTTCAGCAGCGCCGCCAGCAGCCGGCGGCTGGAAATCCTGGCGACCACATCTTTTTCGGTCAGTCCCGCCGACCGCAGATAATCCAGCGAGCAATACACTATTTCCGCATCGGCCAGTACATCGTCGGCGCCGATGATGTCGATATTCCACTGGAAAAACTCGCGCAAGCGTCCCTTTTGCGGGCGTTCGGCGCGGCACAGCCGGGGTACTGAGAACCATTTGACCGGCCGGGGCAGTGTATTGATCTGCTGGTTGACCATGCGGGCCAGCGTGGGCGTAATCTCGGGACGAATGGCCAGAAGCCGACCGCCGCGATCTTGGAAATTGAACAACTGCTCAACGATCTCCTGGCCGCTTTTGATTTGGTACATCTGGAGGTATTCAAAAATCGGCCCGTCATACTCGACAAAGCCGCAACGTTTGGAGGCCGCTTTCCAGCCGTCGATAATGAAATTGCGAACCGCCATCTGCGGCGGATAAAAATCCCGCGTACCTTTAACCGATTGTATTTTCATGAGCGTTTTTGAAGAATTTTTTTGGTTTTTGATTTCTTTCTCTTCTTCGGCTCCAGTTTTTCAAAAACCCGAGGACCGAACTTAATCCGCATATATTCCTCCATCTGCCGATCATCGAGAAAGTGCATCTCGTGGTCATATTCATCACCCATCAGATCACAGGTTCCGGTATTGTATTTGCGGCAGATATGCGGCCGAAGCTCGTAATTTCGGCAGCGAAAATCTTTTGGGCAAAGGTACCGGCAGGTATTTTTGACATTCAGATACCAATCGCCTTTTTCCACAAACACCGTTACATCCTCGTGCGACAGATACCAGCGAATATCGTCAAAATCGTCCCACTCCTGGGGGGTGTCAATCGGGAGGGCAAAATAACGGCAGCACCGGCCTGTACATTTTTTGCACGGATGGGTTACTGCGGCCGTTTTTTTCCCGGTCGGACGTTTACCTGACGTTTTTTTGCTCACAACCGAATTTATCCTTATGTTTTAATTACTTCCGGGGTCAACAAACCGGCCGTCCTGCCCGACCTCAAAATCCCCCGCATCGCCGAACACGAAAACGCCTTAAGACAGCTTGGCGATATTCATCTCGCGGGCGGCCTTGGTTTCGTCTAACCGGCCAATCGGCGTTGTCTTGGGGGCGGCCTTGAGTTCTTCGGGATTTGTCCTGGCCTTCTCAGCTATCGCAATCATCGCTGCAATAAAGGCGTCCAGCGTTTCCTTGCTCTCGCACTCGGTCGGCTCAATCATCAGGGCTTCCTTGACGATCAGCGGAAAATACATGGTGGGCGGATGATAGCCCGCATCGATCAATCCCTTGGCAATGTCGAGGGCGTGAACGCCGTTTTTGGCCTGCCGGGTTGCGCTGAATACACACTCATGCTTGCATAATTGACCGTGCTCAATATCGTACCAGGGTTTGAGCTTTTCCTTGATGTAATTGGCATTGAGAACGGCATTTTCGGCCACACGTTCCAGACCCTCTCTGCCTGCCATGAGGATATAAACATACGCCCGCAGAATGATGCCGAAGTTGCCGTAGAACGGGGCTATGTAGCCGATGGATTTGGGCTTGTTATAGTCCAGGGCAAACGTGCCGTCTTCACGTTTGACAACGGTTGAAACAGGCAGATAATCAACCAGTTTTTTCACAACGCCGACCGGGCCGGCGCCAGGTCCGCCGCCGCCGTGCGGCGTAGCGAAGGTCTTGTGCAGGTTGAGGTGGACGATGTCGAAGCCCAAATCACCAGGTCGAACCTTGCCGACGATGGCGTTGAGGTTGGCGCCATCGTAATAGGCCAGACCATCCACGCTGTGGATGAGGTCGCAGATTTCGCGCACATGCGGATTGAACAGGCCCAGTGTATTCGGGCAGGTCAGCATAATGCCGGCCACTTCATCATTGAGCATTTCTTTGAGCGCTCTGAGCGATATATCGCCCTCTGCATCACTGGGGACGGTCTTGACCGTGTAGCCCGCAATGGCAGCGCTGGCGGGGTTGGTTCCGTGGGCGCTGTCCGGGGCCAGAATAACACTCTTTTTATTGCCCTTGTCATGGTGATAAGCAGCCATCATCATAATGCCGGTCAATTCTCCGTGCGCTCCGGCCATCGGCTGCATCGTGAAAGCCGCCATGCCGCAGATTTCACGCAAAAGGATGTCCATATCATGGAGTACCTGCAAGGCCCCCTGCGTAAGCATGCCGCCGCCGCGAAGCTGCGGCAACAACGGGTGGAGATGAGCAAAGCCGGGATAGGCCGCGATGCGCTCGCAGACCTTGGGATTGTATTTCATCGTGCAGGAACCGAGGGGATAGAAATTGGTATCCACGCCGAAGTTCCGCCGGGACAATTCCGTAAAATGCCGCACCACATCCAGTTCACTCAATTCCGGCAGTTGGGCATCTTTGTCCCGCAAAAATTCTTTCCGCAGGTGGGTGCTCGTCGGCACATCGCTTTGAGCAACCCGCACTCCCCGCCGGCCCTTGACACTCTTTTCAAACGACAGCTTCATATTATTTCCTTAGCCACGAATTATCACAAATTATTTTTGGCCACAAAGTTCACAGAAAATTCCAGAGATATATTTTTCTCTTATCACCCTGTATCCTCTGCTACGAAAATTCGTCAATCATCAATCACAAAATCGCTTCCAGTTCTTCGGCTAACATACCGATTTGCTGCTTCGTGCGTTTTTCCGTTACCGCAATCAAAATCGAATTATCCATGCCCCTGTAATAGCGGCTCAGCGGAAAACCCGCAGCAAAGCCCTTTTCAATCAGCTTGCCGACGACATCCGCCGCATCGCACGGCAGATCAAGCACCATCTCGTTAAAAACCCAGTTGTCGCGAAACCGCGGGGTCACGCCGGGGATCGCAGTAAGCCGCTGGTAGGCGTAGCTGGCCTTGTCGGCACAGAGCTGTGCGGTTTCCTTGAGACCTTCCTTGCCCAACAGGGTCAGATACACCGTCGCCGCCAGCGCGCACAGGGCCTCGTTGGAGCAGATATTGGAGGTGGCCTTGTCGCGGCGGATATGCTGCTCCCGCGTTTGCAGGGTCAACACGAAGCCGCGTTTTCCGTTTGCATCGGTCGTTTCGCCCACAATGCGGCCGGGCAGATTCCGCACATGTTTTTTAAGCGTCGCCATGAATCCCAGATACGGCCCGCCGAACGACATCGGCAAACCCAGCGACTGGCCTTCGCCGGTAACGATATCGGCCCCCATCGCTCCGGGCGTTTTCAAAACGCCCAGGGAAATCGGATAGCACGAGACAATCAGCAGCACCCCTTTGGCGTGCGCCGCTTCGGCAATATCCGTAAAATCGTCGATGCAGCCGAAGAAATTCGGATTCTGCAGGATCACCGCGGCGGTGTTTTTATCCATCGCTTTTAATATCGCGTCGCGGTTAGCCAGCCCTTCATGATTGTTCGTCTCGGTCAGGTCAATCTTCAGGTTCCGCGTGTAGGAATGAATCATGACGCGGTAGATCGGATTGACGGAATCGTCGATGATGATCTTGTTGCGCTGGGTGATCCGCAGGGCCATCATTATCGCTTCGTACAGGGCCGTGCCGCCGTCGTACATCGAGGCATTGGAGGCCTCCATCTCGGTCAGGCGGCAAATCAGCGACTGAAACTCATAAATCGCCTGCAATGTGCCCTGCGACGTTTCCGGCTGATAGGGCGTATAGGCCGTGTAAAACTCGCTGCGGGACAGCGTCGCATAAACCGCCGACGGGATAAAATGGTCGTAAAACCCCCCGCCCAGAAAGCCGGTCAGATGGGTGTAGTTCTTGGCGGCAATACCCGCCAGTTTATCGCGGACTTCCTGCTCGCTGATTCCTTCGGGCAGATTCAGACCGCCGCACCGCAGCGCCGCCGGAACATCCGCAAACAAACCCTCCGTCGTCAGGCCGATTTCGGCCAGCATCGCCGCACGCTGCTCATCTGTATTCGCTATAAAAGGCATACTATTCAGTCCTTCGTCCTCAGACTTCCGATTTTGATATTCTTTACGCTTCCGTTTCCAGATACTTTTGATAGGCCGCCGCATCCATCAGACCGTCGAACTCGGCGGGGGACGAGGCCTCAATCTTTATCAGCCAGCCCGTTTCATAAGCGTCCTTCTTAAGCATATCGGGGTTATCCCGGACCTCCGTGTTGGCCTCGCGAACCGTACCGCCCAGCGGGGCATACATGTCCGAAGCGCTCTTCACCGATTCGATAACACCGAATGATCCTTCTCTGTCAATTTTCTTGCCCGCCTCAGGCAGTTCCATATATACAATATCCCCCAACTGCTCGATGGCGTACGCCGTTAAACCCACCGTAAAGATATTGCCGCTCTGGTGTTTTGCCCACTCGTGCGACTTCATGTACCTTGCTTTTGGATCAATCATCATGACTGGCGTCTCCGATACGAGTTTTCTTTTTCGTCATTAGTTATCGTTTATATTTGCAGGCGGCTAAAGTACCGCCGCCGTAACAGGCCCGCTTCTGTTTTCCAGATTCCGCACTACGGTTTGAGCATTCAGTTTTTTCTCACGAATCTCCACCTCAATGCGGACACCGACCGGCACATCGGCATTGACCAGACAAAGCCCGACCGCCCGCTGCGCGTGGGTATCACGAAGTTCAATGCGGTCGCCGTCTTTGGTATAGTCCCAGCATGGAACCATCGTGCCGCTTGTAACCCCGCCGACCTGACGGCCTTCATAATAAACCGCAGCCCCATCCCTGGCAATTCCTTTATCCAGCAGCCGCATTTGCCGAACGACTTTCGGCAGCACACCGGTATCTGAAAAATCGCCGGCTTTGTATCGCTGCCGCGCCTGCGCCTGTTTTTCCAGCAACGGCCGACCGATGAATTTACGATTCGGGTCATCGAAACTGATGGCAAATGCCGCCTGCGGAATTGCATAAACGGGAATTTCCCTGCCGTCTTTGCCAATTCCCAATTCATGCCCATACAGCGGCAAACCGGCCTCCAGCCGGAGCGTATCCCTTGCACCCAGCCCGACAGGGCTTGCCCCTGCCTCAATCAGCTTATCCCAAACCGCCAATGCGCCCTGGGCGGGAATAAACACCTCAAAACATACCGGCTCGCCGGTATAGCCGGTTCGCGCAACACAGACCTCAGTTGAGCCAACCGTGACAGAACCGACGGCATTCCGCCGGGCCTGGGGCAGCGCACCGCTTGTTACAAGCGACCGCAGAATCGCCTCGCTCTGCGGCCCCTGCAAGGCCAGCATGGCTGCCGTTTCGCTGACATCTTCCAGAACGGCGTCGGAAAACCCGGACACATGCGTCTGTAAATGTGCCCAGTCCTTGTCTTTATTCGAGGCATTGACCACCAGCAGAAATTTATCCGCCGTCGGACGGTACAGAAAAGCATCATCCATTGCCCCGCCGTTTTCGTTGGCCAAAACGGTATATTGCGCCTGCCCGATCGCCAATTGATCGCAATCATTGGTCAATACATATCGCAAAAACCTGGCGGCGCCTTTTCCTGTAATGCAAAAACGCCCCATGTGCGAAACATCAAACAGTCCGGCGTGTCTGCGCGTGGTCAGATGTTCAGCAACAATGCCCTGAGGATACTGAATCGGCATCTGCCAGCCGGCAAAATCGACTATTCTCGCCCCAAGGGCACTATGCCGATCATAAAACGGTGTTTGTCTCATTTTTAAAACCTTGAAAAACAAATTCGAAATCTGTCTGAAAAAGCATCTAATACTCCGGTTACTTTAACAAACACCGTACAGAGCGTCAATCAAATTTGGTTACGGTGACAAGATGACCCAAAAGAAACAAAAAAAGGACTCGCAATTTACTGCAAGTCCTTTATTTACAATGTATTGGCGGGGACAGGATTCGAACCTGCGACCTCCGGGTTATGAGCCCGACGAGCTACCAGACTGCTCTACCCCGCGACAAGTTTTCGTTCCTTATAGCATAAACACCGCCATCTATCAAGGCCGTACTCTTGAAAGATTCAGATTTTGGATTATTTTTTCAGCAATCGCCCCTGCTTTGCCCTGTGGATATTGAAATGAAGGCCATTGGTTAAACAGGCCGTCATTTTTCTTGCGGGGAACAATATGCAGATGGACATGCTCGACTATCTGCCCTGCTGAAAGACCGTTGTTGCACAGGATATTGTATCCATCGGCACCGACGGCTTGTTGAACGGCATCGGCCAGCATCGGCAACGCCTGTGCCAGTGCGGCCATGGTGTGAGAATCCGTTTTGTCCACCCGCGGTGTATGGGCCTTTGGCACCACCAGAGTATGCCCATCGCTAATCGGGCCTATATCCAAAAATGCCAGTACCGCATCGTTTTCATAGACCTTTGTACAGGGAATCTGCCCGGCGATGATTTTGCAGAAAACGCACGTTTGAACGTTCACCTTGACACCGACTCCCTTCCGTTTTTGAACATTCCCGCCTAAGCCGCTGACAGTTTGTTAAGAGTCCGCCTTGTCCTTGCCCATTTCGACCAATTGCAGCAACACCAACTGGCCGCCATCGCCCAGCCGGCGTTTCGGCAGCTTGATGATACGGGTGTACCCGCCGGCCCGATCCAGATAACGCGGTCCGATTTCGCTGAAAAGTTTTCCGATGACCGTCCCCTTCTTGACCATCTTACCATCTTCTTCCGCAAAAATTGAACGGTTGTTCAATAAGGCAATCGCACGACGGCGGGCCGGCAATGTTCCTTTTTTGGCCAGGGTGATGAGTTTTTCGGCAAAGCCGCGAACTTCCTTGGCTTTTTCCAGTGTTGTGGAGATCGTCTCATGTTCAAACAACGAAGCGGCCATATTGCGGCGCAACGCAAGACGATGTTCACTTGTTCTGCTTAACTGACGTCCAGCAACTCGATGACGCATATTGTCATATCCTTTTTACTTCGTGGAAATCCCAATTCTTTTATACGTTTACTCTATACCCATCATGCCCAGTGTCAAGCCCATATCCGCCAGTTTCCGGCGAATCTCACGCAGGCTGGTCTTGCCGAAGCTGCGTATCTTCAGTAACTCGGCCTCGGTCGTCTTCACCAACTGGCCGACCGTCTGGATATGATTCGCTTCGAGGCAGTTGCTTGACCGCACAGTCAAATCCAGCGATTCAATCGACATTGCCAGTTTACCCGCCAACGCCGCATCGACGACACCGGCTTCGCTCTCTTCCGTATGGACCTCTTCTTCAACTGTTTCTTCGCCGATTTGTGCGTATTGGACAAACGGATTGATATACTTGCGAAGTATCTTGGCCGCTTCCACCATCGCCATTTCCGGCGTGACCGTTCCATCCGTCCATATTTCAAGGATCAGCTTATCATAGTTGGTGCGCTGACCGACACGCGTGTCTTCGGTTTTATAACGAACACGAACAACCGGTGAATAAATCGCATCAATATCGATCCGCCCGTGTTCCTGCTCAAAGCGATCCGCCTCGGCAATCCGTTCGGCGGCGGGCGAATACCCCCGGCCGTTTCCGACAACCATTTCCATCTCAAACTTGACGTCTTCGGTCAGCGTGGCCAGCACCATGTCCTTATTGATGATATGGACCGAACTGTCGCACTCAATCATCCCTGCCTTGACGGGGCCGGCCTTGGACGCTTTGACCGTAATGGTTTTCGAGGGAAAGCCCTGAAGCCGAACGACCAATTGCTTGACATTCAGAACGATATTGGTCACATCTTCCATCACCCCCTTGATGGAGGAAAACTCGTGATCCACACCGGCAATCTTGATGGATTCAACCGCGCTGCCTTCCAGCGAAGACAGCAGAACCCGGCGAAGACCGTTGCCAATCGTCGTGCCAAAACCGCGTTCAAACGGTTCAATGTAGAATCGTCCATAGTTCCCCGCGGAGACGAGTTCGTCTTTTTCCATCCGCGTGGGCAATTCCAAACCTCTCCAGGTAATTCTCATATATCGGCCTCCCATAATCAGGTGAA
Organism: Planctomycetales bacterium; assembly: GCA_022615575.1. GTDB lineage: Bacteria > Planctomycetota > Phycisphaerae > Sedimentisphaerales > Anaerohalosphaeraceae > 4572-13. The sequence continues at coordinate 5,589 of JAKEGM010000063.1, read as the reverse complement.
TGTTCTCAGCAGCATCCGTTTGGGGCCTGTTCGGCTTAAGCTGCTATCCGGTATTCACCAAAGGTTACGAAATTTTAACGTGAGCAGAATTCCACAACAAGCTGTTCTTCAACCGCCAACTGGACATCATCCCGTGTCGGCAGCCCTACGACGGTTGCCATCGGTTTAGCCGCATCCAGCTGCAGCCATCCCTGGACCACAAAATTCGGGTTGCTTTCCAAATGCTCTTTAACGATTTTGCGACTCTTGTCGGAGTTCTTCAGGGTAATCTTGTCGCCAATCTTAACGAGCAAATCCGGCACATCCACACGGCGGCCATTGAGACAGAGATGGCCATGCGTAATCAATTGCCGCGCCGACTTCCGCGAAGAGGCAAAGTTCAACTTGTACACCACATTGTCCAGGCGCCGCTCCAGAAGCCGAAGCAGATCCTGGCCGGTATTGCCCGTGCCGCGCTCGGCCTGGTGAAAATAGGCCTTAAACTGCCGTTCCATCAGACCATAAAAACGCTTCACTTTCTGTTTTTCGCGGAGACGAACCGCGTAATCGCTTTTTCGTCCGCGCCGCCACCCGTGTTGTCCCGGCGCCATGCTGCGTTCGCGTTTCTCAATCGCACATTTGGCGGTTTCGCACCGGCCACCCTTCAGCATCAGCTTCATGCCTTCCCGACGGCAAAGTCTGCATGATGGACCAAGATATCGTGACATCGTTTATCGGTTCCTTTATCTAAAAACTTACTGATTCGTTTTGGTTTCCTGATTAGACGCGCCGGCGTTTCCGCGGACGGCACCCGTTGTGCGGGATGGGCGTTACGTCTTCAATCGACGAAATTCGCAGCCCGGCCTGCTGAATCGCGGAAATCGCAGATTCGCGTCCGGACCCCGGCCCTTTGACGCGGATTTCCACTTCACGGAGTCCGGACCGCATGGCGGTGCGGGCACATTTTTCCGCCGCTCTCTGGGCGGCAAACGGGGTGCTCTTGCGAGAGCCCTTAAAGCCGACCGATCCGCCGGAATCCTGGCAGATCACATCGCCCTCGGCATCCGAAATCGTTACCAGCGTATTGTTAAAGGTCGCCTTGATATGGACAACCCCGCGTACAACGTTTTTTCTGACTTTTTTCTTGACAGTTTTTGCCATTTTCTATCGATTCCCAAGATTGTTGCTTTTGATAACCGGTTTATGCGGCAACCGATTAACGCAGTTCCTTTACGCCCTTCTTTCCGGCTACGGTCTTCTTCTTGCCTTTACGGGTGCGTGCGTTACTCTGGGTCTGCTGACCGCGAACCGGCAGTCCGCGGCGATGCCGCATCCCGCGATAACAGGCAATATCTTTCAAACGAACGATGTTCTGCGAAACACGGCGGCGAAGCGGGCCTTCCACTTCGTAATCGCGGTCGATAATCTGGCTGATCCGGCTGACCTCGTCTTCCGACAGCTTGCCTGCACGAACCGCCCCGTCAATCCCCACTTCCGCAAGAATCTGTTTGGCCGTATAAGCGCCGATCCCGTGGATATAGGTCAGCGCAATCCAAGACGGCTTATTGTTTGGAACATCGACACCCACTATACGCGGCATAATAACTCCTGTACCTATGAAACGTTATTCGTTTATCACCCTTAACCCTGGCGCTGCTTATGGCGCGGATTGGCGGAGCAAATCACGCGCAAAACGCCCTTGCGCCGGATGACTTTGCAGTTTTCACAAATTCGTTTGACTGAACTTCTTACTTTCATGAGACCACCTTCGGTTTCTTAGTTTCTTAATACAATACGGCCCCGCGTCAGATCGTAAGGACTCATCTCAACCGTGACCGTATCGCCAGGCAGGATGCGGATAAAATGCATCCTCATTTTTCCCGACACATGGGCCAATATCTGGTGCCCATTTTCCAGTTCCACTCGGAACATCGCATTCGGCAGGGCTTCGACGACTTTCGCTTCGAATTTTATCGCGTCTTTATCCGCCATAGGCCTTTTAAAATTCCATTTCCCGCATTACCATTACGGTTCAGCGGTTAAAACCCGGCAACCGCCGCTGACCACCGCAATCGTATGTTCAAAATGCGCCGAGCATTTTTTATCTTTCGTTACCACCGTCCACCCGTCCGACAGCGTCCTGACGCCGGCAGTTCCCATGTTGACCATCGGCTCGACCGCCAGCACCATTCCCTCTCTCAGGAGGATGTCATCCCGCAACAGTTCCCGACTGACGAAGTTCGGAACCTTGGGGTCTTCGTGCATCTCGGTTCCAATGCCGTGTCCGACATAATCACGGACAATTGAAAACCCCGCCTGTTTGGCGGTGTCTTCCATCAAGCCGGCAATCGTGCTCCATTTGACGCCTGGCGCCATCGCCGCGATGGCAATTTCCAGCAGCCGGCTGGTTACTTCCAGCAGTTTCTGCCTGTCCGGTGCAATGGTTCCTATGCCAACCGTTGTCGCCGCATCTCCGCAATACCCGTTCAGCCGAACACCGAAATCAACGCTTAGAATGTCGCCTTCTTTCAGAACCACTCGTCGGGACGGAATCCCGTGCACCAACTGTTCATTGATGGAGGTACAAATCCCGCCGGGAAAAGGACGATTCATGTGCGGACACGGCACCCCTTTGAACAGGGCTACCGCTCCCGCCTGACGAGTCATTTCCATGGCAATATCGTCCAGCTCAGCGGTGCTGACACCGGGCTTTGCATGTTCCTTTAATTTTGAAAGAACATTCGCAACGACGATTCCGGCCTTGCGAATTAACTCAATTTCTCTGCTGCTGCGAAGCGTTATCGGCATCGTTTTCCAGATGTACACCCGCTGAGGGCATCAAGCTTCCTGAAAATATCACCCGTAACCGCGTCAATACCGCGGTTGGCATCGATATCCATTATCGAATTGCCTTTTTGGGCATAGAACCCCACCACTGCCGCTGTCTGCTCATGGTAGGTCTTCAGCCGGTTGGCAACCACTGCGGGCGTATCGTCCTGCCGCTGTACCAGAGGACCGCATCCCTTATCACATTGACCGACAACCTTCGGTTTGAGGTTTTCAACGTGATACACGGCCCCGCACTTGGGGCAGCTCCGCCGGCCGGTCATTCGCAACAAAATCGCCTCATCCGGCACAATCAGGTTGACCACGGCATCAATCCGCTCGCCCGCTTTTTTCAGCGCCGCATCCAGGCCTTCGCCCTGAACCACCGTCCGCGGAAAACCGTCCAGCACATAACCGGACGGCGCTTTCTTAATCGCCGCAATCATCATCTCAATAATCAGACCGTCCGGAACCAGCGCCCCGCTATCCATATAGCTTTGGGCCTTTTTTCCAAGTTCGGAACCGGCGGCCCGTTCGGCACGCAGGCTATCGCCGCTGGACAGGTGCGCCATCCCGTATTTTTCAATAATACGCTTGCACTGGGTTCCTTTTCCCGCACCGGGAGGGCCTAACAGAATCAATTTCATCGGAAGGCCCCTTTAATTCGTCCGGACTCGCTGAATCCTTCGTAATTCCGCATAATCAGGTTCGCTTCAATGCGCTGTACCAAATCCAAAGACACGCTCACTACAATCAGCAAACCGGTACCGCCCAAAAATGAGGCCACGGCAAACGAAACTCCCAGCAATTGGGTCACCAAACTGGGAACCACCGCAATAATCGACAGGAAGGCCGCCCCAAAGAACGTAATCCGAACCATCACGGTTTCAAGATATTCTGCCGTCCGGTGGCCGGGACGCAGGCCGGGAATAAAACTTCCCCGATCGCGCAGGTTTTTGGCCATATCTTTGGGCTGAAACTGAACGGTCGTCCAGAAGTACGCAAACAGGAAAATCAACACAATAAACGTTACATTGTACGTAAACGCCGTTGGACCAAACGCTTCGGTAAGCTGCTGAAGCACTACCGAGCCGGCCAAGGCCGGAATTCGGGCGATTTGTTCAAGCACAATCGGCGGAAACATCATCAAGCTGGAGGCGAAGATAATCGGCATCACGCCGCCGTGATTGACCCGCAGCGGCAGGTAATGACGCGCCCCGCCGTACATCCGGTGACCGCGCATCTGCTTGGCCTGCTGAATGGGTATCCGCCGCTGCCCCTGGGTAATCAGGATGGCACCGGCCACGACAAACATAAACGCCGCAACCAGAAACACCAGCGTTCCCGGTCCGTATTTTCCGGGTTCGACGCCGACTTTCAGCTCGGTATTCTGCCAGACCTGCATAACCGCCCACGGCATCCGGGACAGAATGCCGGCCATGATAATCAAGCTGATGCCGTTGCCCATACCATATTCATCAATCTGCTCGCCCAGCCACATCAAAAACATGGTTCCGGCGGTCATTCCCACAATGCCCATCAGGATTGCCGGGACTTTCATGCCGGGATAGATATATCCTTCGCCGCCGGCAAACATTTTCATATACATCAGCGCATTGATCAGGCACAGCGGCACTGTCAGGTAGCGCGTATATTCCTGGATTTTCTTATATCCGGTCTGGCCTTCCTGACGCAGTTTTCGCAGCGCCGGAATGATTTCCCCCATCAGCATCAGGATAATCGAGGCCGAGATATACGGCATAATTCCCAGCCCGAACAGACTGGAATGTTCCAGCGTTCCGCCGGTGAACATCTGAAGATAATCCGCCGCTCGACCCAGCGGGGAATCCTCCGACCGTTCCTGGGCAATCTGGCTGATTTTGGCCGAATCAAACCCGGGAACCGGAATATGAAAGCCAACCCTGTAAATGCACAGCAGCGCCAGCGTAAACAGAATCTTGTTTCGCAGATCCGGAACCTTAAAAACATTGGCAAATGTTCCCAGCATACTTTTTCCTTCCCTGTAAGGGCGTTAGGCAACCACCTTTGCCGAGCCGCCGCAGCCGGAAATCTTTTCCTGAGCGCTCTTGCTGAACTTGTGAGCCGTTACGTTGAGCTTCTTGGTCAATTCCCCGTCGCCGAGAATCTTGACCCGACATTTGCGCGACCCCACCAGGCCGGCGTTAACCAGCTCATTGAGACCGACATTGGTTCCGTCCGTAAAAAGCCGTTCCAGCTGGGACAGATTCACAACCTCATACCGGGTTGTGAATTGCGCATTATTGAAACCGCGTTTCGGCAAGCGGCGGAACAACTGCATCTGGCCGCCTTCAAACATCAGCGGCATTGATGCGCCGGACCGGCTGGCATTGCCCTTGTGACCGCGGCCGGATGTCTTGCCATGCCCGGACCCTTTTCCGCGGCCGATGCGTTTACGTTTCGGATAAGCTCCGACGTTTTGTGTAATTTCATTGCTTAACATGCCGTTATCACCACCTTTTTTCGACTTCGACCTCTACGCCGCGCAGAGCTTCGACAGTTTCTTTGTCACGAAGTTTCATTAAGCCGTCCATGACCGCCTTGACTACATTCTTGGCCGAACGGCTTCCGTACACCTTGGTCAGAACGTTGCGAACGCCGGTGTATTCCAGCACGGACCGGGCCGCCGAACCGGCGATCACACCGGTTCCCGGACTGGCCGGCAGCAGCGTTACCTGCGTTGCACGGCATTTGCCGATGACCGGATGCGGAAGGGTTCCATCCACAATCGGCACATGGTGCAGG
>JAKEGM010000062.1 GCA_022615575.1 Planctomycetales bacterium | reverse complement strand
GTTTTCGCTCCCGGATTTTTGGGGAAGTTATTCGTGAGTAATTCTTGGTATTCATGTGGGTTGCGGTTTGAGTGTGTGGGGTGCGGGAACTGCTGTGCGGGACCGCAGGAGGGGTATATCTGGATTTCTAAGCCGGAGATTGAGCTTTTGGCTAAGCGTCTGGGGATGTCGGCGGGGAGCGTCAAAAAGGCGTATCTGAAGCACATCGGGCTAAAATACAGCATCAAGGAAGACCCGGTTACGAAGGACTGTGTTTTTCTGACGCCTGCCAAAGATGGCTGCCGCGGCTGTGCGGCGTACCTTGTCCGGCCCAATCAGTGCCGCACATGGCCGTTCTGGTCGTTTAATCTCCACACGCCCGAGCAGTGGGAGATGGCGGGCCAGCGATGCCCGGGCATCAACCGCGGACGGCTGTATTCGGTTGAAGAGATTGAGCGGATTAAAAACCAGCGGCGGTGGTGGGAAAATAATATCAACAATCAAAGATAAAATATCAAAAACGTGGACAGCCCTTTGGGCTGAACTTCCTTATGTTTGATATTTGCTTTTTAATATTTAATCTTATGAGTGAGCACTCTCAAATCATAAAAGAAGTTGATGATAGTTACCGGTGGATTGATGAGCAGGCGGCCGGGCTGGGGCTGTCCTGCCGGGCGTGCGGGGGCTGCTGTGATTTTGAGCGGTTTGGGCACCGGCTGTATGTGACGACGCCGGAACTGATATATTTTCAACAATTTCTGGGGGCGGATATAAAGCCAATGACAGCGGGGGTTTGTCCCTACCGCATCGACGGCAAGTGCAGCGTCTATCCGTATCGGTTTTCCGGCTGCCGGATTTTCCAATGCAAGGGGGATGAAGAAAAACAAAATGCATTCAGCGAGAGGGTCATCCGTCACTTCAAAACACTGTGTTCTGAATGCGATATCCCCTATCGGTATGTCTATCTGCAGGCCGGGCTTGAAATGCTTGGAGCAGGGAATTTACTGTCCGGCCGTTAAAAGATTCGGGATGTTGCTTCAAACCGGTTGTCCCGGTTCTGCTGCAAGATGCATTTCTTGTTTCTGCAAAACATTGCCGCTCATGAAGACGGATGAAAAATCGCGATGCCTGCCGGATTTTTATCAATCTTCCGGAATAAGCATAATTTCATCAACCTGCAGATTGGGACCGGATAAAACGGTCGCCTTAAGTTCAAGCATATTGTCCAGGGAATCTTCCCGCATAACATCAAATTTCAGCCACTGCCCTTCCGGATGAGCGTGTTCGCCCAGAACGAAGGTTCTGTTCTCAAAGACAATGGTGCCGGTCCGATTATTATGATTCCAGTCATTGAATTTAACATGCAGGGCCCCCTTGACGCCTTTGGGAAGCGTTGCCGTGAGGGTGATGGTCTTCCCAAAAAGGACCTGACATCCTTGATCTCTCCATGCCCCGTCGCCGCTTAGATTATAATCGTAGCCGGTTTGCTGGGCGTTGACGGCGTCCAGATCCCGGTGGTACGGTATATTTTTTTCAAACGGTTCGGTTTTTTGGGCGACTTCTATCCATAGACCGGCCGCGGCGGAGGCGCTGGGAGCCCGATTGGACGTTTCTATCTTGGTTTTAGGAGCCAGATTTTTCCGTAGCCAATCCAAAGGCAGTTCTGCGGCGGGCTGAAAATCGCTGCTGGCGGCGTAGGCAAGCAGCGATTTATACAATTGCCTGCAGGCCGGCTGCTCCAGGCGTTTCTGTAAAGGATATACACAGACCAGGAGTTTGCCCCGGCCTGCTTTTGATTCAAAAATTGTGCCGAGCTTCCTGGCGAGGTGAAAATCATCGACGGGCTGAACGATGGAACGATAATCGGCCGGCAGGTCGTTGAGGATCATCGCGAATGAATCGACGATGATGTCGTGCCATTGCCAATCGCAGTGTCCGGTGTTTGGGAACAAATCAAAGAGGGCGTGATCTGGATCGCATATCAGTCCAAGGGTGTTATTCTGGCCCGGAAACCACCCGGCAGACCAATAGACGGGCATAAACGTATTGCGTTGCGAGTTTTCCGGCGTCATGCAGTTTTCCGCCATCAGCAGGACTGTTTTGCCTTCGTAAAGGGCGGCGAGAATATCGGAATCAAGTCCTTCGGCAAGGAGGACTGTTGAGGGGGGGAGGATGGGTTCAGGAACCGGATAGACCCAAACCGGCCAGGTATTGATATAGTCTGTGCCCCTGACGGCGACTTCCAGCGAACACGCAAGGGGGACATCGGTTTCGAATTTTACCGATATCTGACCAAGGTCAGAAACTGTTCCCTGGGTAAGCGATTTCTGAAATACGCCTTCCCCGAGGATTTTTCCATCTTTCTCGGCCAGTTTCCAGAGGACGGGAGAATCGAATCGCTCCGATGAAAAATTTGAGACTTGCAGCAATGCCGTGAACGTTTCTTCCGAAGTCCAGATGTACTTTGGGAATTGTGCCAGCGGGACAACCGGACTGCAGAACTGACGGTATTGTTCCGGGGTGATCGTATTCGGCTTGAGGTCATAAAACATATCCAGAATGCCGATCATCGCCTCGCCCTGGCCCATGTAATCCTGAAGACCGAGGGTTTGGAAGCCCGTATAGGTTTTACTCCGCAACGCGCCCTCTATCTCGGCCTTGTACAGCAAGACACTGAACTTACCGGTGGCCGATTGGAATCGGACGTCCTGGGAAAGGATGTGATTTTTTTCCGCCAAAGACCTGAAACCCTGAAGATTGCGCGCCTCAACAACGCCGGTATATTTATCGATCTCACTCCAGGCGGGCCAAAGGGGCCATTGACCGAGTTCGTGAAGAATGAGCGGGGTTTCCGGAGCGCCGCTCTTGACCGCGTCATAGGTCCAGTTGGTTCTCGTTCCGCGCAGCCCGCGCATTGAACCGGCCGGATTTTGATGCGAAACGAAAAAATCATCGACATCCGGCTGCAGTTGACGGGCGGTAGAACAACTGTAAAGGCGGGATGTGCCGTCATATCGGCGGGCCTGCCGCACCAGGTCCGCAAGCGTCTGAAAATTGCTATTGCCGAGTTCATTACCGATGCAGAACATGATAAATGAAGGATGGTGTCCGTAATGGTCAATCATGCGCTTCATCTCGCGGGTGACAAAGTCCCGAACATTGGGGTTTTCGTCTGAAATTCCGTCCGGGCTGCTGGCAACCCGCTGTTTCATCCAGCCGTCGATCCAGACCCCCGCTTCGGCCTGAATATAGATTCCTGCCTCATCGGCAGCCGCAAAAGCGGCTTCCGGAGGACACCAGCTGTGAAAACGAACATGGTTGTATCCAAATTGCTTGTAAGTGTTCCAGATTCGCAGCCAGCCCGCCTTATCCATTGGGGGATGACCCGTCAGCGGGAAATGGCAGTTATCAAGATTCCCGCGGAGGAACGTCGGACGGTCGTTAATCGTTATGCAGGTTCCGTTGTTTCCAGGCCTGCAGAAACCCATCTTTCCGCTCCATCCCGTATGTTCCTGGCCGTACCGGACAGTAATCTGTGCGGTATAAAGATGGGCAGAAAATTCGTCCCAGCGCAAGAGAGTATCGGGCATCGGACATTCGATAATCTGCACTCCATGTTTCAAAATGGCCTCAATGGAGAAGGTGTGGTGTTCCGAAGAGGTTGTCAAGTCGAAGGAAACAGAGCATGGTGTGGATTTAGGGAGCGTGTTTTCAAGGGTGAGGAGACATTGTGTTTTCGCAGGATCTCCGTTGAAAAACTTGCTGCGAACCGCCAGGATACGAATGGCGTTCAGGGGGCGAAGTTCCAGCCGGCCGACCATTCCGTTCCAGATGGTCTGCATATTTTCCGAATAACTGTGGGCTTTATCCCCGATATTCCAGATCATTGAATTATCAACACAGATTGTAAGTGTATGTGTGCCGGGTGCGATGGTTCCCAGATTGTAAAGATGCGGTGTTGCCAGAGAATCGTATTCGCCCCGGGATTGACCGTCGAGATAAACAGAGGTCTTCCAGAGCGCCCGCTCAATAAACAACTGGATATCCTTGTTTCGCCAGCCCTCGGGTATGGTAATCGTCCGCTGGTACCAGGCCTGTCCAATATGGCGGTAGCGGCGTGTATAAGTTCCCGGTGCGCTGTCCGTGGTCTTAACCCCTTTTTGGTTGGTGTCCGTCGTTCCGGGCAGCAGGATGGTATCGTTAAAGTGTAAAGGGGGTGTTAATGCTGAAACGGGAGGAGACAGAGTTGCTTCTGCCGCATGCAGTCCCAGTTGAAATTGCCATGTTCCGGACAGGTCAATGGATGGATAGGGTGGTTCGGCTAAAGCAGTTCCTGCAAGAAAGCCCCAAAGAATTGCTTGAAAGATCACTTTTTTCAACATTGTCCGGTATCTCCCTTTGAGACAGTAAAGAAACACGATAGTCCCTTAACGACTTTGACAATTATACCAAATCCAAAGCCTCTGAGCGGATAGCCAGGAACGTTTCTTTTCATGTCCGTTTTTTCAAAAAAGTCGCATCAAACCTTGAGCTTCGATTTTTTGTTGAAATTGAGGCGTTTTTACTGGGGGCGGGGGATGCTGTCTTCCAGCCAGCGAAGCTCAATGTTTTTGGCTGACCCCTGCAGGGTGTGATTGTGGTCGATAAAGTATTCGTACAGGCGGGCCAGCTTGACATTTTCATCGGCTTCCAGATAGACAGCCGACTGGCCCCAGGCGGCGCCCCAGTAGATTCGTGTCCCGTCCTTGACGTTCAGAATGATATTCGGGGCCGAACGGCTGTTCCGTGCGGCGAAATTGGATACGTCAATGTTTTCAATCTCATCCATGAGGGGTTTGGGGATATTCTGCTTCTGCTGGAACTGAATGTCCATCAGGTACAGCCGGTTGAGCAGTTCGATGGCGGCTTTAGCGTCGTCGGCCAGCCAGACCTGTCCGGGTTCGGGAACAGTGGTCTTGGCCAATCCTGTAATCTGGATAACGGGGATAGCGGTAACGGGAATATAGTCCAGCACATGCATCTCGATATCCAGATAGACCTTGCGGTTTCGATTGGCCTGAACCCAACCGAGAGGCCGCCGGTAGGTCGCGCTGACTTCGAGAAATTCCGGCGTGGTCTGAACCCGCACATCTGCAAGCCAGGACAGACCTTCCAGCCGGCGGGCAACAAGCCGGGCGGAATCCTGATCCAGCGCAAAACGCTTGCCGCCGGCGGTTTTGACCAGCGCATCGACCCAGTCCTGATTGAGCCAGGCAGGGGCGTCGCTCAGCTTCAGCGAACCATCGGGTGTTTTTTCAGCTGCGTCGGTTTTGACATAGCGGTCCAGGTATATCAGGCCGATGGCCCCGCCGGCGACCAGGACGGTTAGGAACATAATCGACAGGGTGATTTTCATCGCTGTCATAAACGACACGGCGGATGTGGGCTTTCGGCTCCTTTTCTTTTTTGAAAAAAAGCCGCCCGGCCCTGTACCCGATTTTATTTTCTTTTTTTTCGCCATATCAAAAAAATCAATGTTCAAATATCAAAATAAAAAATTAAGAAAATCATCCGCCGAAGGCGTATTCCATGATTTTTACTCTTTAACCGTAATGCTTGCATGATCTTCATTCCATACCGCTTCGACAATCTGCCGGCACAGCTGCGGTTTGGCAATCCCGGCCCTGGCTGCGGCCATCGGCAGCAGTGAATGACTGGTAAATCCCGGCAGGGTATTGATTTCCAATATAACGGGCCGACCGTCATCTGTTAAGATAAAATCCACGCGGCTCAAATGCCGGCATCCCAGCTCATTAAAACAGGCGACGGCGAGCTGCTGGGTCCGGTTGACCAGTGCGGCATCCCCAACCGTATCAAACAGGTACTCGGTATCGTCGCTTTCATATTTGGCCTGGTAATCGTAGAAGGCGGCTTTGCTGCGGATTTCAATGAGAGGCAAGGCCGTGCCGTTGAGAATGCCGACGGTGATTTCGCGGCCTGCGATAAACTCCTCGACCATGCAGTCGCCGTATTGACGAAAGCAATCCAATGCTTTGACGGCGGCGGTTTCAACACTGTCGGTGATGGTGATGCCGACGCTGCTTCCCTGCCGCAGCGGCTTGACGACAAATTTTGAGGCCAGTTTTTGAAGCAGCCGCTTTAAATCCAGCACGGTGTCGCCGGAGTGAACGATGATGTGTTTGGCAACCGGCAGGCCCGCCTGGAAAAAGACCTGTTTGCTGAGCAGTTTGTCAAACGCCTTCCGGCTGGATTCCGAACCGGAGCCGGTAAATCGCAGGCGGCGCTCTTCGAGGATTTGCTGCAGTTGTCCGTCTTCGCCGAACTGCCCATGCAAAATCGGGAAGAAGACATCGATTGAGCCGTCGTCGAGGATGGACATATCCTCGGGAGTGATATCGGCCAGAACAGCCGCAACGCCCGCCTCTTGCAAGGCCTGATAAACGGTTTGCCCGCTTAGCAGGCTGATAGCCCTTTCCGAGCCGATGCCGCCGGCCAAAACCGCGATTTTTAAGTTTTTATTTCGTAGTTCGTAGTTCATAGTTCGAAGTTTATGAGTCGTTACGGTCGGGAAAGCCGATACCTCGTTTAAGACCACAGGTCATTTTTGACAATTCTAAAAAAGTCAATCGTAATTGTGAAAAGGATTCTTCGTTTATGTAATTTCTTCGTTTACAGACGGTTAGTAACGCAATGCATTCATAGATTGAACCTTGTGTCATATCAAGAAAACGGCGAAAATCTTTTTTGCTTCTGGCTGATCCCTCAGCCGTGTTCAACGTGACAGATACAACCGCCCTGCGAAATTGAGACGTAATTCCATACATTTCTTCCCTTGGGAAAGAATCTGTATAACGATAAACTTTGTCTATAGCGTCCAACGATTTTTGATAAAGGTGCAGGTTTTCAAACTGAAACGCAAACCCTTCTGCCATCTTATTATCCCTTTTTCATTCTAATTGTACTGTGTAATTTCATTTACGTTCTTTAAGTCTTAATGGAGCCAGTAAGTTATGTCGCCTGTAATGATAGAACCGAGCCAGCTCTCGGCGTTC
>JAKEGM010000061.1 GCA_022615575.1 Planctomycetales bacterium | reverse complement strand
GTCGCCTTAGTACCCAGCTGGTTGTTCCGAGTAAACAGCAGCGATGCCAGATTTCGTACAAACGCCGGATTCAGCGGATTCATACGAACCGCAGTACGCGCGCTGCTGATGGCCGCTTCGTTTTCCTGTTGCTGCTGCTGAACCTGGCTTTTCAGGTAATGCAGATAACTGTACAAAGGGCGTTCCTTCAGACATTCATCCAAATCACGCTGGGCCTGTAAATATTCCTTCTTGAGAATTTTCACTTTTGCAGAAGCCAGCAGGCCTCCGCATCCGTCTGTATTCTTGGCACGAACCTTCTGCAGCAGAGCTTCGGCCCGAGGAACATCATTCTGTTCAAGCACAATCTCAAACTGCATATTCAGCAGTTCCGGATCGTTGTCCGTATCCAGCGACGAATCCCCAGTCAGCGACGACATCGCCTTTTCATGGTCCCCCTGCAAACGGTAATGTCCCGCCAGCAACAGGGCTTTTTGTTTGGGGTCTTGAATCTGACCAAAGACCTTTTCCTGCAGTTGCGCCCGCTGCTCGGCTGTCAGATTCAGCGGATCGTCCTGGGCTGCCTGCAGCCGAAGAACCTGCAGCGAAAAGGCGTCGGGACGGGCGGCAAGATAGGCATCCAGATAGCCGATCGCCTTGGCGGTCTGTTTACTTTGAAGCAAGTCCACACAGATAACTCTGATAAGATAAGAATCGATCTGCTTGACATCGGTCTTGAACATCTGGTCCAGCACCGTATTCCGTTCAGACCGCAGTGTTTCGACGGTTTTCAATTGTTCGGCGGAGGGTTCTTGAGGCGGCTGCGCCTGCCGGGCTTCCGCGATTGCGGCGGCGGCCTGTGCAATTTGTCCATTCAGCATATCCAGCCGCAGATAGAAGGTTGTGCTGGATGCCGCATCCATCGAAGTCAGAAGCTTCCGGGCCTGACCGTACTTTTTAAGTCCAATCGCCGCCTGAACGCTCAGCATCCGGCTTTGTTCATTTGCGCCGTAGCGGGTCTGGTACTCTTCAATCAGCCGCTCGACATAGGCCCAGGAACGCAGCTGCCCCAGCACTTCGGCATACTCCAGAATCAGCTGCGGCTTCTGGAGAACAAAACGGCTGTTATTATAGATCGCCCACTGCAGGAATTCCCGCCGCATGCCCGGCTCGTTGTCCTGTTTCGCCATATCCGCCAGCACCATGCAAACCAGCGGATCCGTATTCGAAAATTCCTGCGGCTTGTCCAGCGCCCGGTTCTGCTCATACGCATTGTACAGCAGCTTTTGGCCCTTTTCCTTCTGATCTTTGGCTACAGCCAGCAATCCCTGGTATTTTTGGAGGGTGGGATTGTCCGCCGCGCTCAGAATACCGCTGATAACGGCAATTCTCGGTTCGGCTTTCCCCGTCCACTCCTCCGCTTCTGATGTTTTTCCCTCCCGTTTGGCGGCAAGGGCTTTTTCCAGGTATAGATCCGCAAGAAACGTATTCAGCGCAAAACGGTAATTCAGGTTGCGTCCCTGCAGGGGACCGGGAATATCCTGAACTGCCTCCAGCGACAGCGCGGCCTCCGCAATCTGCATTCCATCCGCCAGCGCCGCCGGATCGGCAAAAGCATTCCCCTTACGATACATCAGACGGGCAAGCCGGAGTGTATATTCAAAATTATCCGGTTTAAGTTCATGTGCCTGGCGAATGGTCTCTATGGCCTGGTTTAATTCCGCTTCAGCAGACCTTTTGCCGGGAAGCTCGTAAGCCATCGAGGCGACCTGCCAAAACACATCATTCGGCTGAATCTGCGCGCGGTGCGTTTCGATATCGGCACGGACTTTCTCGATGGCATTCGGGTCGTTCATGGACGACTGCAGCTGGTAAAGGATCAGATTGGCTGTCGCGGTCGCCTTATCCTCCGACAGGTCAACACCCTTTTGGAGCCACTCTGCCGCCTTCTGGCGAGCATTTTCGACGGCCTTGATCACTCCCGCCTGGGCATCCAGTTCCCCCTGAACCGCGGATGCCTCCGCCATAAGACGATAAAGTTCCTGATTGCCGGGTTCTTTTTCAATCAGTTGTTCCAAAACTGCAACGCATTCATTCAGCGGCTCGCTTCGATTGGTTGTCTCTCCCCGCTGAGCAATAGATAACAGGGCCTTGGCGTGCGACAGCAGGAGTGAAGAATCCGGTTCTGTTCCCTGTTTTTTCAGAATATCCATCAGTTTGGTCGTGTTTTCATGGACATTTTTCCAGAGACGGGGATCGCCGGCATCGGCGGCCTGATAGTAAAAATCCATCAGTTTCCGGCGGGCTTCAATATTATTTGTGTCGATTGAAGTAATCTTGTCCCAACAGCCCATGGCCTTGTTCCATTCCGCTTCATGCTGGGAATTCTGGATCAGATACAGCTCGGCCAGGTCAAACAGCCGTTCGACCCTATAGGTGTTATCTTTGCCGAATGAATACGAACGCCCGAACTGTTCCTGGGCTGTTTTATAATCTTGCGCCGCCAACGCTTGACGCGCTTTTTCCAAGGCACGGTCCGGATCTCGATGAATTTTCAAATAGACCAGTCCTCCCACCAGGGCACAGGCCATCATTGCCAGCAATACAATGCCGATTATTACAACTTTTTTGTTCAGTTTTTTCGCCATAAAATCCTCTGCAAAAGCGCGCCGTTATTTTCGTTTTTGTTAATATCCTTTATTTCGCGTTAATTGCTTCCCAGTTCGGCCAGTGATGCGATTCCAGTTCCGGCAGCAGTTTGGCCAGCAGTTTTTGGCTGGCCTGGAGCGTCTGCTCCTGATTGGGATAAATCCATCCGAAGGAATCGATGCCGTAGAACTTCCATTCCACTTTGCAGAAATAGGAATACTTACTGAGCCAGTTGCTGCCCAGCACCAAGCGGGCCCCAGTCCGGTCTGCGCAGTATTTGCCGTTGGCATGGAAGAAATACTGAACCGAGAAATTTTCGTCCGTCATCGCCATGTCGCCGATGCGACCAAACATTACATATTGAAATCCGATTTTCCGCATCGGATCGGTCCCCGGAATTTCGAGGGTCACGGTCTGGCCGCTTTTGCGTTCATTTCCGCCTCCCACATAGCACTCGTCCGGCACATGCGGCACCATGTCCGGATTGCCGGTATAATAGGTGATAAACAGCGAGCAATATCGTGTCGGACCGGCGGGGACGGCCTCGGTATCTTCCAGAATCCATTGTAAATACTCTTCTGTCCCCAAGCTTTCCAAAACATCCCGATTTTGAATCTGTGCCTTTTCCTTCACGGCATACGGACTCAGAACATCGCCCTTGAACTCATCCAGCGGACGCTGCAGTTCAATGCGTTCCTTGGTCATCTGCACACCCAACACGCGAATTACGGTTTCCTTGGCAATCGCCGCTGTCAGAAGGACGGCCGTGCACACTACAAAGGAAGGTTTCAAATAAGATTTCAGCATCGATGACGTCACTCAGGACTCCCGTGATTGCCCGGATACGGATTTACGAACGATAATATCCTCTTTTTCTGTCTGTTCCTGGTCTTCCTCCACAAACAGGTTGCTCATCAGCCAAGCCAACCCGCCATAGAGGATAAAGGCCAGCGGCAGCATCAGCATCCCCAGCAGATCATGATAAACGCCCTGGGCATACTTGGGGTCGCCAAGAACATAAATAAAACCGGTAATGGTCACACGAACGATATTGCAGACAATCGCAATCGGAACTGTACTGACCAACAGAACCAGCCGCTGCCAGATGGGACGCCAGTGCAGATAGGCCATTGCCACCCCTAACGCCACAAACGCCATCAGCAGCCGCATCCCGCTGCACGCATCCGCCACATCCAGCGCTGGTTCCAGAGTTTCGCCCCTGTACACCACATCGATGACCGAGCCGCGGACTTCGGCGTTCAGCTGCGGCACGAGATTCAATATAATGGTCGCCGCCTGAGCCGCCAGCTGCCGCATCGGATTGGTCAACTGAAAATACAGACGCTGAGGCAGCGGAACGGCAAAAAACAGATACACCACCGGAAGCCAGGTGTATTGGAGGAGCTTCCAGCCCCCCAGAAAGAGTACCGTTGCCCCGATCATGGCAATCATAATCAGCGGCTTGCCGTACATAAACTTCAGCATCACGATATTCACCGGATACAGGGCCAGCAGAAACAGCATGGCCGTCAACCCCGTAATCCAGCTTGGACGTATCGGCTGAATCGACAGAATCTTGTCTTTATTCTGGTGAAGAAAATAGAAACTGAACAGCGGGATTAAAAAACCGTGCGACCAGCTTGGATCGGAGATCCACTGCTTGACGAGGCCATTGATTTCTTCGCGAAAAATCCACCAAATCAGAACACCGACAATCGCGGTCCTGATATACACATGAATCCCCAGGTCAAGCCAACCCAATTGTTCGGCAGACCCGTCGGCGGGAGCAGGTATTGATTTTGACGATTTCTGTTTCATAATACCCGTGCAATGCTAAAACGGAAGCGGGTCGTTTCCATAATCGCGGTCAGCGAAATTGCGGTCATAAATAAAACCAAATCCGTATGTCGCACGGAAGGCGTTTCGCAGCACAGCCAGCCAGCGGCTGGTCCCGTGAGTGCCCACGTTGATGTAATCATACGGTTTGATGAAAAAGTCCGGCTGCATGCCCTGGGCAATTTTCTGCAAATCGACCAGTACAATCTCTTCCTGCATCAGACCGGCCTTGTTCTTTCCAATGCGGCGAACCACTTCAACCTTCTGCGGCCAGGCAATCGCATTCAGCCCGCCGGCCGTGGCAATCGCCTGTTTGAGGGTAATCGGCCGGCCGGTAATCGAGTAGGCGTTCGGTGCATTGACATTGCCGGCAACCCAGAACTCACCCACCAAATCCCGCGGGACGGTAATACGGTCACCCGGGTGAATAATCACGTTATAGCGAGGATCGCCCGACTCAAGCTGGTCCCTTGGAATCTGAATCACACGAGTTACCGTGCCGGCATCCCCGACATCAGACAGACCAAAATCTGACGGGATTTTCGGCTGCGGCTGCGGTTCAGGGCGGGCGTATTGATCGGGTCGCAACAGTTCCGGCTGCAGCGGAGATGCTATCGCTTTGCCTTCCACTTCCACCGGTTTCCATTTTCCATCTTCAAACACCCACTCGATGCGTTTGGACGATTGCTGCGGCAAAAGCGCATCCGGGCTGTCCGGTTCGGCCGTCAATTCATCCAGCGGTTCAATTCCCTCGGGGGCCGCCAACGCCTCCAATTCCTGGCGCGACGCCATTTCGGCGGTGGTAATAAGAATGCCGTTTTGTTTACGGCTCACGCTCGGCGCAATAATATCGAGCATCTCATCCTCAGGGCTTCGCACGCCCGGCTCAACAGGTTTCAGTTCGGTGCCCCCTCTCGTATCCACCGGCTGAACGTCCTGCGACTTGACATCGCGGGAAACATAGATATAGCTGACATTAAAGTCCCCCATGCCGCCGGCCAGGGCTATCGCATCTGTCAGGCGAATCGGATAACGCGGCATCTGGTATCGTGCCGATTGAGCAATACCCTGCCCGATAATTGAGAAAAACCGCCCCTGGGAATTTAACAGTGTCGCGGTGACTGACGGATCTTTGATAATACTGGGTGACAGGATATTGGCAATTTCTCGTTCCAACTGCGCTTCCGTCAGTCCTGCCGCCGTAACAAGACCCACATCGGGAATCGAAAGACGTCCCGTTTCAGTTACAACATAGTCGTTCACATACGTTTGACCTTCCTGATACAACTCGAAAATGCTGATGCGAACTACATCCCCTGAACCGAAAACATAATCCGTTTCATACGCCAGCAGATCTTCCGGACGAGGATCCTCGGCGCCTTCGTATGTCGGAGACGGCTCATCGGCCACCCCCAATGTATCCAAAATGACATTAACCGTCGGGGTGGGTTCAAACCGCCCCAACTGCGTCGGGTCCAAAATATCGTTGTTGCACCCCACCAACCCCCAAAAGAGGATCAAGGTAACAAGCCCAAAAAGAATTCGTCTATTCATAATCCAAAACCTATTCACGT
Source organism: Planctomycetales bacterium (assembly GCA_022615575.1). Taxonomy (GTDB): domain Bacteria; phylum Planctomycetota; class Phycisphaerae; order Sedimentisphaerales; family Anaerohalosphaeraceae; genus 4572-13. Next base: position 8,828 of record JAKEGM010000061.1, on the reverse strand, counting down.
AATGCTCCTGCCCATCCCAAAAACCTAACGCGAACCACCCTTTTTCGAGACACTAAAAACGATAGAGATTTGTCTCTTAATCGGCCAAATCGACCTGTTTCTTTATCACTAATTTCGGCGACAAGGCCCCGAAATCAATAAAATTACAGAAAAAAACATCCTCCGTCCCAAAAATGGATATTCTTTGTTTTCTTTCGTGCCTCACAAGAAATGCCCTCTGAAGGAAAAGATTATAGTTTCCATACTCCGGATTGGCCGGTTATGTTCAATCCGCAGTCAAATTTGTCTTTTCAACAGGAACATCCTCATCGCCCCCGCCGGTTGCGACTCGGATGTCGATATATTCGAACTGAATCATAAGTTCCTTGGAGGCCACCCCGTCACGGATGTCAAAAACGTCAATTTTTCTCGGTATATTCTTTTCTAATTCCTTGCTATAACGAGGGTTATAATTTTTTAAAAGCCATACCAAGCCCTTCGCTGAATCTTCGATGTGAATCAATTCTGTACGGTTTGAGTCCAGGGACCGCAAGAGCGTAATAGTGATTGAACCGTTCGGCCAAGTCGTCTTCAACGGCTGGTACCACTGACCTTCAAGTTTAACATTCTCTTCCGAAACCAGCGAGGCGGTATCCAGAAGCCCCCCGCCGGCACAAAAACTGTAGTAAAGAGCCGCAGCAAGCATCGGAGTGCAGAAGGATTCCGGCATGTCCGATAAGACAGCCGTTTTGGGGCTTGATTCTGTAAATTGTTCGCGCACCAACGTATATTGCTGTTTTCCGGTCGGCTCCTGTGCTGTCATTTGGAAATAACCCTCACCCGGATTAAAACTGTGCTGCTGTCGGGTCATATAAGCCGAGCCGTTCGCTTTGTGGTACTGAGCGATACAATCCGCCATCAGTACCGGTTCGACGGGGGCCGCCGCATCCTGTTGGGACTGCGAAGGTTGGGCGCATCCGAGAAAAATTACACAACCAAACAAAAAAAGGCCGGCCAAAAAAAGAGTTGAGCGTTTCATGTGGGTTTTCCTCGTTTTTAGTACTGGAAATCGCGATAACATCGTTTTCACATCGTCGCTGTTTTGCACTTTACATTCCATCGATAAAAAAACCGACCCCGTGATTTCTCACGGGGTCGAGTACAAACATATCCGCTTTTAACATTCACACTCAAGACGAGCCAGTTTTTCCAGCAAGGAATACTTTCTGGCAGTGTCTTTCCGGGCCAGTTCCATCAGTTCCTTGGCCACCTGGGGATTGGATTTTGTCAGCGATTTGTAACGGTTTTGTCCATACGCAAATTCCGCAAAATCCTCGGTTGGGGCCTTGGAATCCAGCTGCAGCGGATTCTTGCCCTGCGCTGCCAGGCGCGGATCATACCGATACAGCGGCCAGTGTCCACAGGCAACGGCCTTCTTCTGGGTCTCATAGCCGGTCTCCATATCGATGCCGTGAGCGATACAGTGGGTGTAGGAGAGAATCAGCGACGGCCCGCTATAGCTTTCCGCCTCGGCAAATGCCTTGACGGCCTGATTCGGGTTGGCACCGATGGCAATAGCCGCAACATAAATTCCGCCGTAGCTCATGGCAATCAGGCCCATATCCTTCTTGGGCATTCGTTTGCCGGCCGCAGCAAACTGAGCAACCGCCGCCCGCGGCGTTGATTTGGACATTTGACCGCCGGTATTGGAATAGACCTCCGTATCCAGGACCAGCACATTGACATTCTCGCCGCTGGCCAGGACATGATCCAGACCGCCGTATCCAATGTCATAAGCCCATCCGTCGCCGCCGACGATCCAGACACTCTTTTCAACCAGATAATCCGCCACGGTCAAAAGCTGCCGGCATTCCTTACACGTACTCTTTTGGCAGGCGTCTTTGAGTTTTTCAACGCGTGCCCGCTGGGCCTCAATGCCCGCCTGGGAGGTCTGGTCGGCCGATTTGATTTCCCCGGCCAGCCCCTTATCAACACACCCGGCTTCGGCTGTTTTGGCGACTAATTCAAGAGCGTATGCCTTGAATTTGTTGATCGCCAGGCGCATGCCCATACCATATTCAGCATTGTCTTCAAATAAGCTGTTGCTCCAGACAGGGCCGCGACCGTCTGCCCGTTTGGCATAGGGCGTGGTCGGCAGGTTGCCGCCGTAAATCGACGAACAACCGGTCGCATTGGCGATGTATGCCCGGTCGCCAAACAGCTGGCTGATGAGCTTGACATTGGCGGTTTCACCGCAACCGGCGCAGGCGCCGCTGAACTCAAACATCGCCGGAACCAACTGGCTGCCTTTGATGCTGGCGGCCTTGAACTTGCTCGGATCCGTATCCGGAATGGTCAGGAAGAACGCAAAGTTCCGGCGTTCCTGTTCCCGCAGCGGTTCCTGCAGAACCATGTTGATGGCCTTACGGTCAGGATTGTTTTTATCTTTGCCGGGGCAGTTGACTACACAGGCCTTACAGCCGGTGCAATCTTCCGGGGCCACCTGGACGGTGAACTTCATACCCGCAAATTCCTTGCCTTTGGCTTCGATACTCTTGAAAGCCGGCGGGGCATTCTTAAGATCCTTCGGGTCATAGGCCTTAATGCGAATCGCCGCATGGGGACATACCAGCGAACACTGCCCGCACTGGATGCATACATCCGGCTCCCAGACGGGAATATGCACGGCGATATTGCGTTTTTCATACTTGGTTGTTGCGGTCGGGAATTTGCCGTCGCAGGGCATCTTGCTGACAGGCAGCTGGTCGCCGCGGCCGGCCATGATTTCCGCCGTTACTTCCTTGACAAAGGCCGGGGCATCATCGGGAACCATCTGGGCCATGTGGGTACGGCTGGTCGCGACAGCGGGCACCTTGACTTCACAGATTTTGCTCAGGGCCGCATCGACCGCCGCGTTGTTCATATTGACAACCTTGTCCCCCTTGCTGCCGTAGGTTTTCTTGATTGCCGTCTTAATCGCATTCACCGCCGTATCGGTGTTAATGACGCCGCTGATCTTGAAGAAGGCCGTCTGCATAATCACATTAATACGCGATCCCAATCCCAGCTCTTCCGCGATGTTGATGGCGTCGATGACATAGAATTTGAGCTTCTTCTTGATAATCTGCTGCTGCACTTCCACCGGCAGCGTATCCCATACGCTGTCGGCACTGTGCAGACTGGTCAACAGGAATGTGCCGCCGGGTTTGATATGACCGAGCATATCGTACTTTTCGAGAAAGCTGGGGTTATGGCAGGCCAAAAAGTCCGCCTTTTTGACCAAGTAGGGGCTGCGAATGGTTTCGGGACCGAAGCGCAGGTGGGAAACGGTCATCGCACCGGCTTTTTTGGAGTCATAAACAAAATACCCCTGGGCGTAGTTGGGGGTTTCCTCGCCAATGATCTTGATGCTGTTTTTATTGGCGCCGACGGTGCCGTCCGAGCCGAGGCCATAGAACATTGCGGTATAGGATTTGGTCGGGATGTCAAACATCTCATCGACGGTTAAGCTGGTCCTGCAGACATCGTCATTGATGCCGACGGTAAAGTGATTCTTCGGTTCTTCCTGATCGAGGTTGTCAAAGACGGCCTTGACCATCGCCGGCGAAAATTCCTTCGACCCCAAACCATAGCGGCCGCCCACGCAGATGGGGTACCGTGTAAAGGGGGCAATCTTTTCGGCCATGGTCTCGCCAATCGCCGTCCGCACATCCAGATACAGCGGCTCACCGATGGAACCGGGCTCCTTGGTGCGGTCCAGAACGGCAATCTTTGTAACGGTTTTCGGCATGGCCTTGATGAAGTGTTCGACACTGAAAGGACGGAACAGACGAACTTTCAGCAGACCGACCTTTTCGCCCCTGCTGTTGAGGTAATCGACGGTTTCGTGCACGGTTTCGGCGCCGGAACACATAATCACGATGACTTTTTCGGCGTCGGGCGCTCCGACATAATCAAACAGGTGATACTGACGCCCCACCACGCTGGCCAGTTTGTCCATCGTATCCTGTACAATCTTCGGTGCAGCCAGATAGAACTTGTTGACGGTCTCACGGCCCTGGAAATAAACATCCGGGTTCTGCGCCGTCCCGTTCATCATCGGACGGTCCGGGCTCAGCGCCCGTGCCTTATGCGCGGCGACCATCGCATCATCAATCACCGCACGCATATCGTCATAGGTCATCTCTTCGACCTTCTGCACTTCGTGGCTGGTGCGGAACCCGTCGAAGAAATGCAAAAACGGTACCCGTGAAGCCAGCGTTGCCTGCTGGGCAATCAGGGCCATATCCATGACTTCCTGAACGTTGTTGGATGTGAGCATGGCATAACCGGTTTGGCGGCAGGCCATCACATCCGAGTGATCGCCGAAAATGCTCAGCGCCTGGCACGCCAACGAACGCGCCGAAACATGGAATACCGTCGGCGTCAGTTCGCCGGCGATCTTGAACATATTCGGAATCATCAGCAGCAAGCCCTGTGACGCAGTAAAGGTTGTCGTCAGTGCACCGGCGGCCAAAGCACCATGAACGGCGCCAGCAGCACCGCCTTCGGACTGCATTTCCGTCACGGAAGGAATCGTCCCCCAGATGTTGGGCTGGCTGGCCGCCGTCTTGGCGTCCGAAATCTCGCCCATCGGGGAGCTGGGAGTAATAGGATAAATCGCTATCACCTCATTGGTGGCATGGGCCACATGGGCAGCAGCGGCATTACCGTCAATCGTTACCATTTTTCGCTTCATAAAAATCTCCAAAAATTGTTTAGAAAATGACTTCCTAAAAAGGGTCGAAACACGGGCCCTATGATTCGTCACCATAGACAGATTTGTTCTTATACCATGTCCCGCAAATGCTGGCAAACCCTTTTTATAGGGTTTTATTGTTAAAAGACACACTCTGTCCGCATATACGACAATCAGTTTCCGCTTAAAACGGCAAATACATGCAGAAAAAACCTTACCCTCGCTATTTGTCTGTGCCGGCTGGGGGATTTCATGAGAGAAATCACTTCTTTTTGGCGGTCCAAGGCCCCATCGGTGTAATTTGCATTTGAATCCTCTCCTTGCGGCAGGTAAGATTAGGGCTATGTTTAATAAAGGACTTGTACAAATCTATACAGGTAACGGCAAGGGCAAAACAACCGCGGCACTGGGACTGGCCGTGCGGGCCGCCGGCCATGGCGCCAAAGTGCTCATCTGGCAATTTCTCAAACCCGCCAATCTGGACCTGGGCGAACGGAATTTGCTCAATGCGCACTGCGAGGGCATCACCATACGATGCATGGATGAACCGTGGGATATGTTCCGTTCGATGCACGACCATGTGCAGATACAGCGCGTCCGCACCGTGATTCACGAAACGCTGCTGGAACTGGAAACCGCCGCTCACGAAAAATACTATGACCTGATTGTGCTGGATGAGATTGTCTTTTGCCTGAATCAGGGTCTTGCGAAGATGGATGACATTGAACGGCTCATTGAGCATCGCGATCCACGGGTGGAACTGGTTCTGACCGGACGCGGAGCATCGCAGGAATTGATAGACATGGCCGATCTGGTTTCTGAAATTCGTCTCATTAAACATCCGTATGATAAGGGTATTGAGGCCCGCAAAGGAATCGAATACTGACCGGCGTCACAAAACCGAGGGAAGACCGATGAAAACACAAACGATTTCAGAAAAGCATTTCCTGAATCTCTGTATGGCCGGCTTTATACTGCTTTGCAGCGGCTTAACAACCGCTGAAAACAAAGCGGCCCCGCCCGCCGACCCGAACATCTTTGAAAAGGATGTGTTCCGGACCCAGATGGGCGAGTTGACAATCACCTTCATCGGGCACGGCACACTGCTGTTTGAATGCGGCGGCAAGGTAATTCATGTGGACCCATGGACAAACCTGGCCGACTATTCCAAACTGCCCGATGCCGACCTGATCCTGATTACGCACGAGCATCAGGATCACCTTGACCCCAAAGCCATCGAGCAAATTCGACAGGAAAGCACAGTTATTCTCCTGCCAAAGGCCTGTGCCGACAAGGTTGCCGGCGGACAGATTTTAGCCAATGGGCAATCAACGGAGGTTGCAGGCCTGAAGGTTGAGGCGATCGCGGCCTACAACATCGAACATAAACGTCCCGACGGCATCCCCTACCACCCCAAGGGACAAGGCAACGGTTATTTGCTCACATTCGACAAGATGCGGGTTTATGTGGGCGGCGATACCGAAAATACGCCCGAAATGAAGGCCTTGAAAGAAATCGATATTGCCTTTCTTCCAATGAATCTGCCGTACACAATGACACCCGGAATGGCTGCCGATGCGGCGAAGGTTTTTAAGCCGAAGGTACTGTACCCCTATCACTACGGCCAAACGGATGTGAACGAACTTCGTAAACTCATGGGAGATGTCGGGGGTATTGAAATTCGCATTCGCAAAATGCAGTAAAATTTTCTCCTCGCTTTTATGCCGAAGGGGCCACCTCTGGAGTAGAAACTCCATCAATGACCCCTTCGTTAGAGGGGAGAAAACCATTTATATCTACGTCCCGCAGCCGGCTCTGTGCATAAAAATTGACCCGCGAATACCTTACTGTTAACCTCCGCATTTTTTCAATGTTAAAATGAGTAAAACAGAAACTATCAAGCTTTTTCCAATTTTATGTCCATTTATGGCCGAAACACTGTAAAACGATAAATAATCGCATACATCCCCTGCCTCTTATTTTACCCATCTTCACACTTTAAAGGCGCGAAACTTATGTCATCAAACTTTCGTCCATAAATCAGCAATGTTGGCTATCCCAAAAAATTGGTTGAACCTATTTGATTTGGTCGTTTTTTGTGATATATATTGTATCCTGTATTTATACCTATAATATTTTGTTTTGTTGTGAGCCAGCGAGCAATATAACCGTAATGCGATTTCTCTTCTTCGGAATAATTGTAACTTATGGATATAAGGCCATTTAGAGCATATCGCTTCAATCCTTCGGTTGTCGGCAATTCCGGCGACTGCATCGCCCCGCCGTACGATGTGATTGACGCTGCTCAGCAGCAGGCACTTCATGAGCGGCATCCGTACAATATCGTCCGCGCCGATTTCGGCTTAAAAACCGCCCGCGACAGAGATGGCAACAATGTTTATACCCGTGCCGCCGAGTACCTGAATAACGCCATCCAAGACGGCGCCTTGGTACAGGATGCCCAAAACGCCCTTTATGTTTATATCCAGAATTTTGATATCGCCGAAAAACAGTATGAGCGAACCGGCGTTATTGCACTGGGCAAACTGAAACCCTATGGGGGCGGTGTGCAACCGCACGAAAAGACCCTCGAAGGCCCCAAGGCCGACCGGCTGAACCTGACGCGAGCCACGGCCTGCCAACTCGGCCAGATTTTTATGCTGTACGATGACTTGACCCATGTGGATCGAACACTCATCGCCGACGCGATGACGCAGTCGCCGGTCGTCGATACAGCCGATACCGAAGGGGTTCGGCACCGGCTGTATGTGCTTGACAGTCCACCTCTGATTGAAACCTTTGCCCGGATGATAGCGAATAAGCAAACGATTATCGCCGACGGCCATCACCGTTACGAAACCGCATTGAATTACTGGGCCGAAACAAAGAATGAACAGGCAAGCTGGCAGATGATGACGTTTGTGAATATGCGAAACGAAGGGCTTGTGATTCAGCCGACACACCGGCTGCTGGTCAATATGCCCGATTTTAACGTCGCCGCCCTGCTGGATGAACTGCCGGATGAATTTGAGATTACGGAATTTTCTTTTTCAAACCCCGCGCAAAAGCAGCAGGCAATAGCCGGCATGTTTACGCTGATGCGGGCCGCCGGAAAAAATCATAAAAATAGTTTCGGGTTGTATGCCGGAACCGGCGATTTCTATGCCATAACGCTCAAACATACCCAAACGATGGCCCGCTTATGCCCGACCCTGAGCGATGCGGCCCTGAAACTGGACGTCAATGTGCTGCATAAGCTGATTCTGGAAAAGCATCTGGGCATCTGCGATGCCAAATTGGCCAGCCAGAGTCATTTGGTCTATATTAAAGACATCGGCAATGCCATCGACAAATCCATCGCGCTTGTCGAAAACGGCCGCAGCCAAGGCATATTTTTTGTGAATCCCACACGGATCGAGCAGGTTCAGGCCGCTGCCAGCGCCGGCGAAAAAATGCCGCAGAAATCCACGTTCTTTTATCCGAAAATCTTTTCCGGATTAACCGTTCGTAAAATGGACATTCCCCCCATTCAACCGCAATTTATCCCATCCAACCTTAGTGACGAGGAGCGACCAAAATGACCGACTGGAAAAATCCCCCGAAACTGTTTATCCCGGGTCCGGTGCATGTCGTGCCGGATGTCCTGCAGCAACTGGCCCGCCCGACGCTGGGCCATCGCCGCAAGGAGTATTCGCAGCTTCATGGCGAAGTGATACAGATGCTCAAGAAGGTCCTGTTCACCGAACAGAGCGTCTTTTTGAGCACATCGTCGGCTTCCGGTATTTGGGAAGGCAGCATCCGAAACTGTGTCCGCAGGGATGAAACGATTCTTTGCACGATGTGCGGGGCGTTCAGCGAGAAGTTCGGCGATGTCGCCCGTTCGTGCGGCCGACAGGTCGAATCGCTGAAGGTCGAATGGGGCCAGCCCATTACGGCGGAGATGATCGACAAGAAAATGGCGACCGGCAAGTACCCCGTCCTGACGCTGGTGCACAATGAAACCAGCACCGGCCTGACGAATCCGGTCTATGAAATCAGCGAAATGATGAAGCGAAAGTACCCGGATGTGCTGGTGCTGGTGGATTCCGTCAGCGGCATGGTGGGTCTGCCG
>JAKEGM010000060.1 GCA_022615575.1 Planctomycetales bacterium | reverse complement strand
GAAAGCGGAAGAAATATCTGCCGGAATTGCAGTTGCTGCTGACCGAAAACTTTCACATTCAGGCCGCTTGAAAACAGGAAAACTCAATCGCAAGCAGTATAAGACTGTAAAATGATGGCTCTGGAAAGTGACCTATGGGTCAACATAGCTTTGCCTTACCCTGCTGGTGCGAGCGAGGTACCCACGCTGGAGCGTATACCGGGGCATGGCAAGCAAAAGCTAACAATTTCCCGGAAAGAGCAATTTAAGATAGGGACGGGACACTAAGCCTCGTCCCTGTGTATTCTATCTGACCGCTACCCCACTTTGACAATCGCCTCCAGTGCCTTTTGCTGGTCCAGTTCGGCATAAACTTCGGTGATAACCGCTGAACGGTGGCCGAGGATGATACGGGCGGTTTCCAGGCCAAACTCTTTACGCAGGAACGTGGCGGCGTTGTGGCGAAGCTGGTGCGGGTGCCAGTAGTATTGTTTGAACCACGCCTTTAGTTCCGCTTTCTGTTTTGGGGTCAGGCGTTTTTGCCACTTTGTCTTGCTCTCGCCGGGCTGTTGTGCCAAAAGCTCCGGCGGCGGGAAGGCTGCCTCAATGGCCCGCTCGATGGCACGGCGATAAGCCGTCACTGCGTAAACATCCCCTTTGGTGCGGCGGGGGTTTTCTTTGCAATTGGTGCCGGGGAGATTCCCACAGGACTGGGGTGTTTTTCGGTTCCTGTGCATTTCAACCCGCCGCTCGGCCTCGGCCTCGGCTGGTGAGAAACAATAGGCATCGGCTGGGCGAAGCAGGAATGGTCTCAAGACCGCCTGGGCTCGGGGACCCATATAAATCTTCCGTTCGTGTCCGTGGTGTGCCGTTTTATGCTCTGCCGGACAGTAGAACCATATTTTTCCGCTGCAATCAATATCACAAGGACGCAGCTTCAGGATTTCACCGGGCCGGGCCGCGGTTAAAAGCTGTAATTGGATGACCGCCCAGACCTGCCGACTCACATGCGGCTGGATGGCCTCCACATACTCCTGGGGCACGGGTTTGACCGGCTCGGACTCACAAGCGCCATCCCGGCCTTTTTTCAAACCGGGTACGGTTAATAGAGCATGATAAACCGAACCCGGCAGTATCTCCTCAGCGGTGGCCCATTTGAACAGCATCTTAATCCGACAGATGCATTTGTTGATATGGTTCCGGCACAGTCCTCTGTCAATCATCCGCTTGCGGACAGTCTTCAGGGCGCGTGGTCCAAACTCAATAGCCTTGGTGTTGCCGTAAATCTCGCACATCGGACGCAGCGACACCCGGAGATTACCTATCTCGGTCGTTGGATTTCCAGCAGCGTCGCGATAGTAACTTTCAGCATGCACCCAGAACCGGGCCAATAATTCGGTAATGGTAATCTCCTCCGGTTCCTTTCCCGGCTGCCGGTCATTGGCGTGCCATTCGGCAATGGTGCGATGGTACTGCTCTTCAACGCCCGGCGATCCATACGGTCCGAAAAAGATGTATTTGCCGCTCAGGACGACATACGCTTGTCCGGTGGGTTTGTGGTGCCTGAGCTTGGGAGTGCGCACGACTTTGCACCGTGAGGTCACAGGTTCGAGTGCTTGTTTTTGGCCTGAAAATGATGTTTTTTGTTTTTCCACGGTCGTTTTCCTTTCCAAAAAGCGGTAGTACTACCGGTTTTTATACAAGGTTACGGCCGCGCTTTTAAATAAAAGGTAATCGTAACTAACGATTTCAGCGTAACTTACAACACTGGGCGATACAGGATTCGAACCTGTGACCTCACGGGTGTGATCCGTGCGCTCTAACCAGCTGAGCTAATCGCCCCTGCCGCAACGATTTAACCACAGGACAGGATGGCTGTCAAGCCGGATTTCGTCACTATTGCCCTGATGCCGAGGGGGAAAAATTTTTCGCCGAAGACCGATAAAACGCCTATTTCCATTTGTTTTTTGGGTATTTTTCGCGTTTTTTTTAAAAAAAACCGTAAATACTCGGATATAAGGCACGTTTTTGCTATAATACGGTCAATGGCTTCGGGGGATAACGAAGAAGACATAAAACAAATCGAGGGTGACCCGTTTTCATGGCTGAAAATTGGACTTGTTCAGCGACGGATCCATTGTACAGAGCGGCATTGCAGGTATCGGCTTCGGAGACTATAACTATGCAAGGTGATGAAATGGATCAGACAAACTTCCACGAAAAACTGTTCGAACTGCTGAATGATATCGACGGCGTTACGACGCCGGAACACGAAAAAGTCATCCGGCTGGCCAAGAAAACCAAAGAGGGCCACGAACTGCTCCAGAAAAAACTCGGCAACCTGCAGGTTTCGCTGGATTCACTGCGTCTTGGCATTAAGTACCTCATCTTTGATCTGGAGGCTACCCGGCGCGAGAACAAGGACCTTCGTAAACGGCTGGAGCAGGAACCGCCTCAGTAACGCAACACACGGGTTCGGAAAATACGGAAGAAATGCCGCGGGGGGAAAATCAAACATACCGCTAATTAGCCGCCTTTTCGGTCTCAATAGTTTGTCTCTCTCTTTCTGCTAAGATTCATTGGGATGGGAATCGACAGGCCGCGACTTGACTCCGCGGCCTCTTTTTTTGCCCATTTTTTATCCGCTTTGCCGCCGCTTGTGATAATTTGCACATTTACAGCGGTAACATGTGTGGTATAATCTGCCGATGGATTCGGCGGCGAACCGTCGAAACAACGCAGACCACAAAACGGGAGCAGAACGATGCCGGAGACGCTATCGCAAGACAATTCGTTGAATTTTGATACGCTGGCCCCCTACCAGCCGCGGCGGTTTGTACCGGCCAGGGCCGACTTGACAAATCGGGATGTCGTCACAGCCCTGTATCAGCGGCTTTGCAGTCGGGAGGTCAACGACGCCGAACAACTGGAACAGTGGCTTCTGGACCGCTCCGAACTGGAATCGGCGCTGGCCCAGTACAGAAGCATCCTCTATATCCGGATGACCTGCCGGACGGACGATCCCCAGCGGGCCGGGGCTTACCGGCAGTTCATCGAAACCGTGGTTCCGGCGGTCGAACCCCTGTCGGATCACCTCGACCGCAAATGGCTCGAAGCGTCTGAGCGGCTGGATTACCACCCGCCGCGGTATGCCGTTTATTCACGCGCCGTACGCAGCGACGTGGACTTGTTTCGTCTGGAAAATGTCCCCCTGCAAACCGACAACGCATTGCTGAGTCAGCGCTATCAAACCGTCACCGGCGCCATGACAGTGCCGTTCGAGGGCCGCGACTACCCCGTCCCGCAGATGCGAAAATTCCTGCAGGAAACTGACCGCACGGTGCGTCAACAGGCCTGGACGGCGACAGGGCGGCGGTATCTGCAGGACCGGGACGACCTGGACGGGATTTTTGACCGGATGGTTTCGGTTCGGGACAGAATCGCCAAAAACGCCGGCTTTGCGAATTACCGCGATTATAAATTCCGCGAATATCACCGGTTTGATTACACGCCGCAGCACTGCCGGCAGTTTCACGCGGCGGTCCATGAATACCTGGTTCCGCTCCAGCGGAAGATGCTGTCGTTCAGGGCTGAACAGATGGGGCTTTCTTCGCTTCGACCCTGGGATTTGTCTGTGGATCCGCTGGGCCGCGCACCGCTGCAGCCGTTTGCCACCACTGAGCAGTTTATCGCGCGCCTCCATGCGATGTTTGCCCGGCTGGACGGTCAGTTCGGCAATTGGTTCAAGGTGCTGATGGATGACGGGCTGCTCGACCTGGAAAGCCGCCAAGGCAAGGCCCCCGGCGGGTATCAATCCGCCTTGTATGAGGCCCGCAAGCCGTTTATCTTTATGAACGCCATCGGCGCCAATGACGACCTTCGCGTGCTGATGCACGAAGGCGGACACGCCTTTCACTCGCTGGCCTGTTCCGAGGAGCCGCTGTGGGCCTATCGGCACGCCCCGACGGAGTTCTGCGAGGTCGCCTCGATGTCGATGGAACTGCTGGCCGCAGCGCACCTGTCGGTGTGCTATGACGAGGCGCAGCAAAATCGCTGGTGGCGAGAACAGCTTGAGACCATTGTGCGCATCCTGATCTCGGTAGCCGTCTATGACGCCTTTCAGCACTGGCTGTACGAAAATCCGTCGCATACCCGCCAGCAGCGGGATGAGCACTGGATCGCCCTGCAGGAGCGGTATGAAGGCGACAGCGTGGACTGGTCCGGGCTGGAAGAATACCGGTGTCCGCTGTGGCAGCGGACGCTGCATTTTTTCCAGTATCCGTTTTATTATATCGAATACGGCATCGCACAGCTCGGTGCGCTGGGGATATGGCTGCAATCCAAACAGGATATGCCGCGGGCAATCCGGAATTACAAGGCCGCCCTTTCGCTGGGCGGCAGCCGGCCTCTGCCTGAATTATTCGCCGCGGCGGGCGTGCCATTTGATTTTTCCCCAAAAACCATCCGTCCGCTGACCGAGGCCATCGGCGCCCAGTGGTCGCAGCACTGCAATAATTCCAAACCGGAGGCATTATGAATCGCGCCCAAAAAGCCGTCCAGATGTTTAACTCCAACTTCAATTGTGCCCAGTCCATCCTGGCGGCCTTCGCCGACGAGTTGAATTTGGATCAGGCAACGGCGTTGAAACTGGGGTCGGGCTTTGGCGGCGGAATCGGCTGTTCGGGCGAGGTCTGCGGAGGAGTGACGGGAGCCGCTATGGCCCTGGGGCTTCGCTACGGAACGGCGGATCCCGACGATCAAGCCGCCAAAACGGCGGTGTACCGGAAGGTTCGCGCCTTTGCGGATGAGTTCAAGCTGCGGACCGGTTCGCTGTATTGCCGCGACCTGATGGGGTTTGATATGTCCACATCCGAAGGCCAGGCGGTTGCCGCATATCCCGGCGCATTTGAACGCTGCGACGGGTTTGTGCGCATCGCCGCCGAACTGCTGGAAGAAATGCTGTAGCCGTATGAAGCGAACGATTTTCCAGATCGCCAAAATGCTCTTGAACCAGCCGACGGCCCCCTATCGGGAGGACTGTGTCCGCCGCGGCATCGCGGGTTTCTGCGCGGATCGCGGCATGGCGGTCCGGACAGACAGTGTCGGAAACGTGATTGCCGTCTATGGCGATTCATACCCCGATTCGAGATTTGTGTTTGCAGCGCACATGGACCATCCCGGCTTCATCGTCGAGAAAAATTCACGGAACCAAAACACCACGGCCCTCTTTTACGGCGGCGTGGAAGAGCCGTATTTCAAAAATGCCCGCGTTACCGTTTTTACCGAATCAAAACTTGTTAAAGGAACGGTCGCAAAAACACGATTCGACAAGCGTCGGCGGCGGGTCTGGCTGAAACTGGACGGCGATGTCCAAAAGGGCGATGCCGGAATGTGGGACCTGCCGGCCTGCCGGATACGCGGCGGGCGTTTATACAGCCGGGCCTGCGATGATCTTGTGGGCTGCATATCCATTCTGGCGATGCTGGATCAGCTGTATCGAAGAAAAATCCGCAAAAAAGTAACGGCCGTCTTTACCGTGGCCGAAGAAGCAGGCCTGCACGGAGCCAAACATCTTTGCGCAACCCGACAGATTTCCCGCCATGCGCGCCTGATTGCGATTGAAACCAGCTCCGCCCTGCCGGACGCTAAAATCGGCGACGGCGTCGTGGTGCGCGTCGGCGACAGGACCAGCATCTTTACGCCGGAACTGACGGCTTTTCTGACAGAGGCGGCCCGCCGCATCCAAACCAAAGACAAGCGTTTCAAAGTCCAGCGGAAACTGATGGATGCCGGCACCTGCGAGTCAACGGTTTACAGCCGCTTTGGATATGCAGCGGCGGCGGTGTGCATCCCTCTGGGAAACTACCATAACCGCAATGTCCGTACGAAAAAAATCGCCGCCGAATTCGTCTCGCCGGACGACCTGGAAAACATGGTCAAATTGTTTGTATCCGTTGTCAAAAACAGCAGCGACGCCGAAAAATTCATAAAACCCGGCTCGCCAAGCTATAAAAAGACCGTCGGCCGTCTCGGTGAATTTTTCTACGTTCAAAAACCGTAACTGTAGTGGAGGTTTTTATGCCGCTGTCCAAGCACATTATTCTGGGCGTTCACATTACCGACCGCATTCATCATGTCGATTCGGTCCAGCGTCTGCTGACCGAATACGGCTGCAGCATCCGCACTCGGCTGGGACTGCACGAGGCGGACAAGGGCTTCTGTTCGCCCAACGGTCTGCTGATTCTGGAAATGACCGACGATGACGCCAAAGCAACCGAACTGATGACCAAACTCAACGCTGTCAGCGGCGTCGAAGCCAAAAAAATGGTGTTTCATCATCCGTAATTTGCAGGGCGGGCCGTGCCCATGCAGGCGATGCTCATTCGTTCACCGGCCAGAACACCGCGTCGCCGTCATTGCCCCACAGGGTTGATTTGCCTCTGGAGTCCTTACCCTGCAGGCCGCCGTCATCGACAAAATTCTGTCCGACGCTGTACAGCGTAAATCCGTTATCCATCTTTTTGTAAACCAGCGGGTTATCGCTGAACGGGTCAATCGGGACATTGTTAAGCAATCCGTTTTCAACAAGCGCATCCAGTGTTTCCGGAAATGTTCCATTTTGTTTTTGGTATTGCAGAATCGCAAGAATTGCCGGCAGGGCCTGGCTGTCAATCCGGTTGCGGTGCGAAAGAATGTTCACTTTTTCCAACGCCGGCATAAGCAATTCAAGCAAAACGTTCCCCTTCGTGAGTTCCTGGAGCTGCCTGTCTATATCGATATTGCCGTTTCGCACACGGGCAGGGCTTTGAACCGCCAATTCATTCATGGCGGCGTAGAACTGTTCGGCGGACTGGAGGGTCTGTTCCCGGTCGGGATGAGTAAACAAAATACGGAACCACTGCGCAAGCGGCGTTTCCTCGCCTGTATTGCTTACAACCGCTCCTAAACGGCTGACCCGCTGCACATATAAATGGCTCCTGCCAAGCCGGCTCTGCGTAAAACTTCGCTGGATTTCATCATACATAAACAGCTTTTCCCCGTCGAACCCGACCGTAAAATCTTCGGCTGAAATGATCTTTTCAAAGCGTCCACGAATGGAATCCAGGGCCGCTGCATCCATCGTTTGAACATGCTCATCCAGAAGCATTTTCATTGTCTTCGTAGAAAGCCCTTCTATGGCAATCGCCACCAGCTGCTCAATCAGGATATTCTTATTCCGCAGATGCTTCCCAAGAACATAACTTTCCAGAACGGCATCAAATGCCTGGTCAACGTTGCCGTGTTCGGCCTCCCGCAGTCCCTGCCAGCAGCACAGCTGGGCCAGTTTTTTGAACTCACTCAGGTGCGGGAGTAAAACAGCTATTAATTCCGTGGTATCCTTTTCGCCGGTCGAATACGTGCGCCAGTAATAGGGTTTTTGATTCCCCTGATGAACCCACGAGAGGGCGGGGCGATTATCGGACAGCCATTTTTCCACTATCTGGCGTTCCGGTCCCGACAGCGATTTAAGCGGGCGGGGTGAGATATCGAGTTTTATCAGATTGTCCTGATCGTCCTGCGGATGCGGTGGGGTATCGGGTTCTTCCGCAAAAACACCCGTCTGGAGATTCAGCGTCATGGGTTCCACGTAACTCTGTACGGCACGTTCATAATCCGGCCAGGCGTTCATGCTTTCATCGGCGGACGGCCGCACCTGTTGATTCATCATCTCCAGGTAGTTCGTGGTAATAATGGGTTTGCCGCTGAAAAACCAGCCGACATATAGAACCAACAAAAGAAAAAGAACACCGACAAGCTGAAATGCCCGCGCCACCATTGTCCGCCACAGCGGCCGGCAGCGCTTTTTGGCGCGGCGAAGCAGCTTGCCCAGCAGTTTGACATCGCCGAATTCGGCAATGAGTTCTTCGGCCAGCTTCTGTTTTTCCTCATCTGTCCGACAGTCAGCCAAGGCATCGGTAAAATGGTCCAGCAGTTCCTGGCTGACCTCGACACGGACTTTGTTGCGGTATTTCATCGCCTTGATGACCGATTGAATGTATTCCCTGACAACCTGCGGCAAATCAGATGTGTTCTGCTTTTCCATATTTGATTCCTTGCGATTAACCACGGCCAAGCACAGATTGACCGTGCCGCCCATTTTAACTGATGCCGGCCAGATTTAAGAAGCCAATCCCGAATACCAGATTGACGCCTTGCTGAAGAGCCATCCATTGTTCCCTTTTGGCGGCCAGTTCGGCCTTGCCGCTGCTGGTGATGGAATAATACCGCCGTTTGCGGGCGTGTTCGTTTTCTTCCCACTCAGCAGCCACCAGACCCTTGGCCTCTAAATTATACAGCAATGGATACAGCGTGCCACGCCCCAGCGACAGAATGCCGCTGCTGCGATGCGAAAGGGCGTCGCTGAGTTCGTACCCGTACATTTTTCCGCGGCTCAGGATTTCTAAAACCACCACCGGCGCCACACCCTTGAGGAGTTCCCGTTCAAACTGCATGACTTGTCTCCTGATAATTAAATATGATTTACTACACTTATTATGCAGTACAAACTATGCCTTGTCAATCAAAAATTTTAAAAACCCGCATTTTTATGAAAATGAACTATAACTTATTTAATTAAAACGGCTTATTGGATTCTTGTTCGGCCGTCCTTCTTTATTTTTTCCAGCATTTCGGCCATTTCCTTAACGCGATCGGCGT
>JAKEGM010000059.1 GCA_022615575.1 Planctomycetales bacterium | reverse complement strand
TGGCAGCGCGGCAGCCACGGACGGGTTACTGTCTGCAACGACTGCCATGTGCCGCACGAGATGCTTTTAGCCAAATATGCCTTCAAGGCGATGGACGGCGCACGCCATTCGGCGGTCTTTACGCTTCGAAGGGAGCCACAGGTATTGATGCTGTCGGAAGGTGCTGTACCGGTTGTTCAGCAGAATTGCCTTCGCTGTCATCAGAATCAATTCGAGATGATTCGATTGGCCGATTCAACTCAGCAAACCTGCTGGAGTTGTCATGATACAATCCACGGGGCGGTGCAGGGACTTTCAGCTTCACCCCGGGTGCTGCGTCCAAAGTTGCCGCCGGCGGGTCTGAAATTCATACCCTTCGGGGTAGTAAATTCACGCGAGGAAAGCCGTGACTGACGATTGTAGCGGTACTTAGCCGCGCACAACGGGGAATTTTCGAGTAGGATTATAAAACAGGAGAAAAAACCGATGAGTTCCAACAAAAAACACGATAAACATCATCACGCAAGGGATGAAAAAGGCCATGCGGTTCGCCTGCCGCTGTGGGCGGGCCTGCTGCTGGCGGCAATGGCATGTGTGGTTGTTGTACTGCTGGGATTGCTGGCGGTCTCAATTATGGAACGCCGCTGGGAGGCGCAGCGTCCGTCGATGGTACTCAAGCCCCTGGATGAATGGGAAACGGATAACGCCGTCTGGGGACAAAATTATCCGTGTGAATACGAGACCTATCTTAAAACAAAGATTACGGATACACGGACTAAATTCGGCGGGGCGTTTCCGAGGGATTACCTTGACGAGGACCCCCGCCAGGTGATACTTTTTGCAGGGTACGGCTTCAGCAAGGATTACAAGCAGGCGCGGGGGCACTACTACGCCGTAACGGATGTAACGAAGACCCAGCGGATTAAAAAACCGTTCAATGCTGCGACGTGCTGGACATGCAAGAGTACGGATGTGTCCCGGCTGATGAACCAGATGGGGCCGACGGCCTTTTATGCGGCCAATTTCCATGACCTGGCCGGCGAGATTAAAAATCCCATCGGGTGCTTGGATTGTCACGACCCGCAGACCACCGTCCTTCGATTCAGCCGTCCTGCGCTCCAAGAGGGCTTGCGCGCGATAGGGCAGGATGCTTCGCAGCTTGGGTTGCAGCAGATGCGGTCACTGATCTGCGCCCAATGTCATGTGGAATACTATTTCAAGGTCGAGCCGGCCAATTACCTGGTATTTCCGTGGACCAACGGCCTGACGGTGGAAGGAATGGTCGCCTATTATGACGCTATCGACTTTGTTGATTATGAACACCTGATTTCCAAATCCCCGATGATTAAGGCCCAGCACCCCGATTATGAGCTGTACTCCACGGGGATTCATGCGTATCGAAATGTGGCCTGTGCTGACTGCCACATGCCGTACCGTTCCGAGGGCGGGGTCAAATTCACGGACCATCACGTGCAAAGCCCGCTGCTGAATATCGCCAATAGCTGCGCGGTCTGCCATCGCTGGAGCGAGGACGAAATCCGCGCCCGCGTGGAGGCCATCCAGACAAAAGTGGCCGATGCGCTGATTCTGGCCGAAGAAGCCCTGGTTAAGGCCCATTTTGATGTAGCGGCGGCGATTCAGGCCGGTGTAGTGGATGCGGAACTGGCGGACGTGCGAAAGCAATTGCGGCACGGCCAGTTTTACTGGGATTATATATCGGCCAGCAACGGGCGGGGATTCCACTCCCCCCAGGAATCCATGCGCATTCTGGGACTTGCTTTGAATGAGGCACATGAGGCCCGCTTGAAGATTTCCCAACTGCTTGCGAGTAAAGGAGTTGCGCAATCTGTTCAGTATCCGGACATTACAACTCGTAAAAAGGCGACCGATGTAGCAGCAACATTTGTGGAGGGGACAGGGATTCCTCTCCTTTAAATCAAGCCGTAAAAAGTCGAGAATTTTGTTTTACAGGCAGAAATAGACTCTGCCGGTTATGGCCGTAAATCTGATTAATTTTCCAAATTTTAACTTGACTTTATTTCTTTAATAATCTACATTTATTAATCTTTATTCCTTTCGGGGACTAATTAAGATTGTCTCGCCTTTTATTCAAGATTCCATACTCTACATGGTTTGGGCGGGATGTTTGTTTAAATTGAAGGCGTTATCGTGTAAACAGGATATACAAACATAGAAAAGTTAAGTTGGTATGGAAAAGATCAGTAAAATTCGAAATATCGGGATTTCAGCCCATATTGATTCGGGCAAGACAACACTCAGCGAGCGGATATTATTTTACGCCGGCCGTATTCACCGGATGCAGGAGGTTCATGGCTCCGGCACGGGTGCAACGATGGATTTTATGGACCTGGAACGGGAACGCGGCATCACCATTACCTCCGCGGCCACACAGGTTATCTGGAACGAAAAGTATATCAACCTGATTGATACCCCCGGCCATGTGGATTTTACCGTGGAAGTCGAGCGGTCCCTGCGGGTGCTGGATGGGGCGGTTATGGTGCTCTGCGCCGTCGGCGGCGTGCAAAGCCAGTCGATTACCGTCGATCAGCAGATGAAACGCTACCGTGTGCCGCGTATTGCGTTTATCAATAAAATGGACCGCACGGGCGCCGACCCTGAACGCGTCTGCAAAGATATGCGTGAAAAACTGGGACTCAATGTCGTGCCGCTTCAGATTCATATGGGCGAAGGCGACGGCTTTCAGGGAGTTATCGACCTGGTTACCATGGAAACGGTGACCTTTGAAGGCGACAACGGCGAGAAGGTCGTTCGCGCTCCCGTCTGGTCGGACTATACCGAGGCGGCACGGACGGCCCGGCACGAAATGCTCGAGGCCCTGAGCATGTTTAATGATGAGATGATGACGCTGCTGCTGGACGACAAGCCCATTGACGAGTCGATGATTCGCAGCACCATCCGCGAGGCCGCTATCAACCGCGACATCGTGCCGGTAATGCTGGGGTCGGCGTTCAAGAACAAGGGTGTTCAGCTTTTGATGACGGCCGTCTGCGACTATCTGCCCAGCCCGCTGGACCGTTGCGCCTTTGCCCGCGACCACGACAATGAAGGCACCGAAACCCCCCTGGCGGGCGACCCGGATGCCCCGCTGGTGGCGATGGCCTTCAAGATTGCCGATGAAACCTTTGGGCAGCTTACCTATACCCGCGTCTATCAGGGGCGTCTTGAAAAAGGCAGGCATTACCGCAATGCCCGCACCAACAAAATGCAGCGTGTCGGCCGCATCGTGCGGATGCACGCCAACGACCGCCAGGACATTGCCGATGCCGGACCGGGCGACATTGTCGCGATGGTCGGCGTGGATTGTGCCAGCGGCGATACCTTCTGCGGCGAAGGGGTCAACTATTCGCTGGAAAGCATTTTTGTGGCAAACCCCGTTATCAGCTTGTCGATAACGCCGGCCAGCTCCGCGGATCAGGACCGCATGGCCAAGGCCTTGAGCCGATTTATGAAGGAAGACCCGACCTTTCGCGTCCACAGCGACCCGGAAACCGGCCAGACAATTATCGCCGGCATGGGCGAGCTGCATCTCGATATTTATGTGGAGCGAATGCGTCGTGAATTCAAGGCGCAGGTGACGGTCGGCCAGCCGAATGTCAGCTACCGCGAAGCCCCGACAGCCGAGGCGGAGTTTAATTACAAGCACAAAAAACAGACCGGCGGGTCCGGCCAGTATGCCCATGTGGTAGGGCGGCTGATACCGTTGGGGCCGGATGCCGAATCGAGCTATGAATTTGAGGACAACATCGTCAGCGGCCGCATTCCCGGCGAATATATCCCCGCCGTCAATAAGGGCTTCCAGGAAGCGATGAAGAAAGGCCCGATGGCCGGCTATGAGATTACCGGGGTCAAAATGTGCCTTGATGACGGGTCATTTCACGCGGTGGATTCAAGCGAAATGGCGTTCCGCATCTGCGCCCGCGATGCCTTCCATGAGGCGTTTAAAAAGGCCGGACCCTGCCTTTTGGAGCCGATTATGAAGGTGGAGGTCGAGATGCCGACCGAATACCAGGGGTCGATTGTGGGCGATCTGAACAGTCGGCGGGGAATGATTATGGGCGCCGACAACAAAGGAAACTTTACGGTAGTGCAGGCCGAGGTGCCCCTGAGCAGCATGTTTGGGTATGCTACGGTGGTGCGGGGTCTGAGCAAGGGGATGGCGACGTTTACGATGGAAATGTGCCGGTATGCCCCCGTGCCCAACAAACTGGCCGAAGAAATTATCGTTCGCCGCCGCCAAGCCCAGCAGGCCGCAAAGAAAAGTTAAAACCCGCTAAACGCACCCCTGACAACAGACACGTTCAAAAACCACAGCCGCTTTCGCTTCAGCGAAAGCGGCTGTTTGACGATTAGAAGCAATTTTTGGAACAATCTTTTAGGTATATTTCATGCCTTGCAGTTACTGCATCCAGAACCCGCCCAGGATTGCGGTATCTTCAAGGTCAACATCGCCGTCTCCGCTCAGGTCGGCGCCGCCGCATTCGGGCTGGTCCACACAGTCGTTACTCAGCCAGAAACCGGCTAATCCTGCCAGATCAGACAGTCCGAGTTCGCCGGTATACAAATCGTAAACGGCGATATTCAGAGTCAAATCAGCAAACGCTCCGCCGTCGTTGACCGCCCGTACGATAAACGCATTGGGGCCGGTATTAACATCCGTCGCAATGCCGGTAAGTGTGCCGTCAGCGGCAACAGCCAGCCAGCCGGGTCCGGATATCTTGCTGAACTCGATGGTTCCATAACCGCTGGCGATGGTATCCGAAAGGGTTCCTGTGTAGGCCCTTTGCTCATACGCGGCGGGTTTTGTCGCCGGATTCGAAACAAACAGCGGCACCGGCGGATACGTTGTTTTTATATACGTATTGCAGTTAATCAGCTGGCGGGGGGAAGTGAGGCCCGGTCCGTACCATGCTACCGACAAATGGTCGCTGCCGCTGCTTTCTTTTTGTAGGCTTTCGATGTAATAGCTCTGGCCGGCAACCAGCGATATAGGGCTTGACTGCTGGCTGGGGTATTTGGTCCATTGCTGATAATTCGTGTATCCGGAAACTGAACATATCAACACCGCATTGGCAGGATCCGCGTCGCTGCTGAGCCGCAGCTCGCTACTGTCATCAGAGGCAATCCAGAAGGTGTAAGTACCGGTACTGGAGGGGGTCAGCCACCCGGACATCCGGGTACCGTAATTGTCGCCGGCGTTCTGAAATGTCCACGTGGATGTAACAACGGTGATGCTGTCGGGACTGTACGGGAATTTTGAGCTTCCGGTTAAATCAGACACGGCAGAACCGCTGATGCCGGTATAGGTTTCTTTAAGTATCCCGTTGCGCTGGACAACGGTTATATTGACCGTCATCGGGGCATGCGGTTGACCGAGGGCACCCGAAGGGGTGTAGGTAAAACTGTCCGAGCCGTAATAGCCCGCAGCAGGAATATACCGCAAGGTGCCGTCTCCGTTTTCACTGACAATGCCGTGTGATGGTTGTGTAAAACCAAGAATTGTCGGCTTGCCCCCTTCGAGCATATAGTCATTGGCAAGCACATCGATGTCATTGTACTGATTTTGAAATGCCGCGGATTTATCGGTGCCGGCGATCATGATGTTCGTGCGGACCTCGACAACAATGCCATCGGCGTCAACACCAAAATCATAAACACGGTCATTGACGGTTATCCGTGTGATATGCCCCCGGTCATTGCGCACAAGGCGGGCATGCGTTATTGTATATGTGGCGCGCGGATAGGGGGTTTGCACGCCGCGGGTATCAAACATAACGACCTTGTTCAGTCCTGCAGATACATAATCGATAAACGCAACACATTCATTAATGTTGGCCTTCATCGGCTCAATACCGCTTTCAATCCCGCGGCGGTAACGGTCGATCGCCGCAACCAGACGTCCCTCGGAATGAGACATGTGCTGGTTGGCCTGGGTGGCCAGCGCTTCCTGCGGGGCCCCGAAGAACCAGTCAATACTGCCGCGCATAAACGACAAATGCCGCCACGCACTGCCCGGCCCGGTCGACCAGTAGTTGCTCCAGGCCGCATCCCAGTTTGCCGCAACCCCGTCCCAGTAGCCCTGGGTTTGGAAATGGGCCTTCGTCGCATTCCAGTCGATCCAGCCGTTGCTTCCGGCGACAATATCCGGCCCGCCCGCGCGAACCATCGTCAGTCCCTTGCGGCGCCACAGGTCTGTATTGGCGCAGCGATTTAGATACCCATCCAGAGAATGGGTTACTTCGTGCCCCATCACAAGGGTGAAATAATCGCCCTTATAGGCCCCGGTGCCGAAAACCGCCTCGATGGGCCCATCCTGATCGTTTTGGAAACCATCCGTGCTGTCAGAGCCTGTTTCAGAAGAAAAGGTATTCTTGGCGCCGCGGAAAGAGTTGACCGTGCCGCCCCGTCCGTCACCCCAGTAATGATCCAGCGTCAGGAGCGAATCCGGGAAAATCTCGCGCGGAAGGTGGCTCATATATTCAAGAACCGATTCACGCTGACCGACGGAAGACCGCTGGTTTTCCCCGACATGAAGGAAACTGGTCAGATAGATATCACGAAGCGTACCGGTCAGCCCCACCGCGTTGGCAACATTGGTTCGGTGGGTCGGGGTATCCGGCAGCATCTGGTGCAGGGTCATCAGGTTCTGCCCCGCGATGCTTGGAACATGGTGATAGACCGTCGTATTCAGCGGCGATCCCATTTGCAGGAACGGGTACTTTTGGACATGTGCCGCCATATCGTTAAACATCTGCTGACGCTCGGTGATAGGCGCTGCCAGCATATGTGAAATGATCGCTCTGCTGTTGGCATTGATTACATTCAGCAGTTCCTGGCTGTTCGCTTCCAGCGCTGTCCCCAGATCGGCCGGATGAGCGTCATAAATCGACTCGTTTTCAGCGATACAGTCGGCAACGGTCTCCGCGTTGCCGTAAGCAATAAACACGGCTGTGCCCGCATGACCTCCAGCCAGCAGGTCATAAACGCCGTCGCCGTTATAATCGCCGAAATCAACCATCGCCCCATCGGTAAAGGCCTTCATCTCGCTGTCGGTAACGATATCGCCAAGTGTATCGGTGACTACCAGCGTGCCCCCGTTGACAAGACCGCCGTTGAGCAGCGGATCGAACCAGTATGTGATGCTGCCCCAGTTAATTCCCTGGAGCAGGTCATTCACCCCGTCTCGGCTGATATCGAAGAACCGCGGGTAGGCATTATAACAGTCGCTCCGGATGAATTCATATACATTGACATCATACCGCGGATCGGACGTGCTGCCGACATTCAGGTATGCAAGCACATCTCCGCACCATGCGCCCACGATAATGTCCGGCAAGCCATCGCCGTCCCAATCGCCGACATCGAATCGCTGATCCGGCATCACAAAATCGCTGTTGTTCGGCTGCTTTGCAGTGACCGCTGCGGCGTAAACAGGAGGGGCGCCCGCGACGGAGGTGTTTCGGTAAATGCGTATCTTTCTGCTGTTGTCCGCCGCAATAAGGTCATCCACCCCGTCGCCGGTCATATCCGCCAGAGCAATCAAAACACTGCCGCTCAGCGATATATTTGACCCGGCGGCCTGTACTCTTGCGCCCGCGGAAAATACCGCGGCCGCGGCATTGCCGGTATTCGTATAACGCCATACGGCGCCGCTGTGCCCGACAAGCAGGTCGTTGTCCCCGTCGCTTTCCCAGTCAATGGCCCGGGGAACCCGCCAGCCGCTCAGCGAAATATCCGCGCCGCCGGCCTGTATCGCCTGAAAGTTCTCAAATGCCGTGGTGCGTTTTTCCCCTCCCGCACCGGGGTCGCCAATGACACTGACCCTGACAGCGGAGCGTCGGAATCCGCCTTTGCCGTCTTCGATGACGACGACGAACGAATCGAAACCCGTAAACCCCGCATCGGCTGTATAGGTAAACGTTCCATCCCCGTTATTGACGACGGTTCCGTTTGTGCCCTGGCCGTAGCGTAACACCGACAGCGTGTCTTCCTCAACATCGTAGGAATTAAAAAAGATGCTGGCGGTTGTAAACGGTGCGGCGTTCGTTCCATTGTTGACGGCCTCCCATGTCTTGGGAGCGTGATTATCCCTCAACTGCTGAACCATGGCCGAATCAATCACCGTGTTAAACAGATGGATCTGGTCCAGCCGCCCTGAAAAATAACCGCTGCCGGGGCCGGTTCCCTCGACCTTGCCGATTCGGCTGAAGGTTGCTGATTTAACGCCCGAAGCCCCTGTCGCTGAAGTGGACAGGGCGCCGTCAACATAGATTTGCGCCAGACCGGTCGCTGCGTTTCGTGTGATGACAACATGATGCCATTCGCCGTCATTGACGGACGAAGCGGATACGGCCGCCGGGCTGCCGTCGACCGTCAGGGTAACCTTGCCCGATGAATCAATGCCGCCCCACTGGATTTGGTCCGACCCCATCACGCCCGGTACCGAGACACCCGTCGTGCGTACCCAGTAAGCCAGCGAGGATGTTGCGCCCAGGACGCCGGCGAAATCTGTTGCGGCAAGAAGATGGTCATTGACCCCGTCAAACTCAATGCCCGTAAACTGGACGCCGGATATCCACGCCGACGAAGACATGTTCTGGAAAGAACCATCCGCGCTGCCGACGCTGTCATACGCGGTTGCGGCGGAAGAAACGGCTTCAAAAGCATCTTCATGCCAGTCCGGTCCCTCATCGAAGTTCCAATGATGCACCAGGCCTGTCGGAACACTGTAAGCAGGGCTCAAGACCAGCATCAAAATTGCCGCACTAAACGAGCCCATTCGCCACTTTGACATCGCAGCCTCCGCAAACAAGATTAGTTCTCTTTAAAAGCCGTTCCCCATGGAACAGCACGCCCCCAAATAATTGAAGAAACACCCTTCTCCCATGCAATGTTTTGATGAAAGAGCAAAAACCCCGATTACCGGACGGGCTTATAGATCGGGGAACCGTCGGTTCTGAATTTTTCCGGTATTGTCTTGAATTCCTTATGCCATTTCAGAGACCACATAGCGCTGAGTTTTACAGGCCTCTGCGAACCGTCGACAAAACCGACATTGCCTTCATCTTCATGCCGATAAGTCAGCACCCGGCTCATTGAACCGCCGTTGAGATTGTCGCCTTCAAGATTGAAATTCGTGGGACAGGTATCGGTATCCAGGGGCTTGCAGTCAACCCATATTGAATCAGCAAAAACAGGCGTATTCGAGGTGCTGGTAACGTCACCTATATTGCGGTAATAACGGTCGTCTGTAAGGTCAGTGTTCGAATAAAACCACCAGTTAATGGTATAGCTGCCTTCTTCGGGGTCCTCCATCCCATCCCAGTACCACACCCATGTTCTTCGGGCTGCCCCGAAACTGTATGTCGCCATCGTAGCAAGATCGTCTCGCCGCTTGCTTCTTGGGCAATATCGAGCGTCATCAACCTCATCCAAAAAAACGGTCAGTTTATTAATCCACAGCCCGCTTGCGAATCTGTATTCGGGCATCTTGCCCTTATAGGCCTGGGTGTAGAGGACTGTCGCCAGCTGCATGGTCTTGAGGTTTGTCCGGCAAAGAATGTCTTGGGCCTGTTCCTTCGCTTTTCTCAGGCCGGGAAGCAGAATCGCAAGCAGCAGGGCGATGATGGCAATGACAACGAGCAGTTCAATAAGCGTAAAAGCACTCTTCCGTTTCATTAGGTAATGCTCCTCATAATACAGACAACATACGTCTTTTTTTGTGGAATAGAAAGTCCCACAACTCTTTAATTCATAATAACATTAGGCGACGCTATAGTCAATACAATTAAGTGCTCATTTTTCCCGTTTTTTTATTTTTTTGAGCCACTTGCAAAACCCTCTGAAACGCAACAGGACAGTCCTGTTGCTGACCTTTCGGAAAGCTTCACTATTCATGCTCTAACGTAGCGAAAACACCGTC
>JAKEGM010000058.1 GCA_022615575.1 Planctomycetales bacterium | reverse complement strand
ATAAATCGACCACTTGGCCTGTCAAGCACAAAAATCACATAAATTCATTATTTTCAAGTTATAAAAAAATCATCAATGAAGCACTTTTGACGGTGGCATCAAAATTAACTCAAATCGTTGTCTTTTATCGGCCGGAGGCGTTTTTTCCCCACCCAAAACACCGCCGCAATTTTGATTTTTAATCTTTTTCCGCTACGCTTTGATAATTTTGCCGCGGCCGGATTTGACGTTGACCGTAGCGTTGCGGGTATCCACCACCAGTTTGGCGTTTTTGACGATCCATTTATAGTCATAATCGCTGTGGTTGGTCGAAATCAGCACGCAATCATAGCTTTTCAATTTAGCCGCTGTCAGCGGGACGCTCTTCATTTTCAAATCATACTCGCGCATCTTGTGTGTCTGCGGCAGATAGGGGTCGTTGTAATCCACCTTCGCCCCGCCTTCTTTGAGCAGTTCAATCAGTTCCAGCGAGGGCGATTCGCGGACATCGTCAATATCCGGTTTATAAGCCAGCCCCAGCACCAGCACCTTCGAGCCGTTCAAGCTTTTTTTGCGGGCATTGAGGGCTTCCATCACCTTGTGCACGACATAATGCGGCATGTCGGTATTGATCTCGCCGGCCAGTTCGATAAACCGCGTCGGCATCCCGAATTGGCGGGCCTTCCATGTCAGGTAGAACGGGTCTATCGGGATGCAGTGGCCGCCCAGACCGGGCCCCGGATAGAACGGATGATACCCAAACGGCTTGGTGCTGGCGGCACGAATGACCTCCCAGACATCGATGCCCATCCTGTCAAACAGCATCTTCAGCTCATTGACCATCGCGATATTGATGCAGCGGTAGGTGTTTTCGAGAATCTTGGCCGCCTCCGCCGCCTCCAGCGAAGAAACCGGAACCATCGTATCAATCGCCAGCAGGTAAAGCCGCCGCGCCAATTCTTTGCACATTGGGGTAAACCCGCCCACCACTTTAGGAATCGTTCGGGTGTTGAAGTGCTTATTGCCCGGGTCCTCGCGCTCCGGCGAAAAAGCCAGGTAGAAATCCCTGCCCGCCTTCAGACCGCCCGCTTCCAAAATCGGTTTCATCAATTCGCGAGTCGTGCCGGGATAAGTCGTGCTTTCCAGTGAAATCAACTGGCCCCTGCGGATATATTTGGCAATTGTGCGGCAGCTTCCCTCGACATACTGCATGTCCGGCTCGCGATTTTCCGTCAGCGGCGTCGGCACGCAGATCAAAACGGCATCGACTTTGCGAATCTCGGACATATCGGCAGTGGCGTGGAATTTTCCGGATTTGACCATCTGCCTGACCGAGTCATGCGAAACCGTCTTCAGGATGCTCCTGCCGGAGTTGATTTTTTTGACTTTCGGTTCGTCGATATCAAGACCAATGACTTTCACGCCCGCAAAGACAAACTCCCGCGCCAGCGGCAGACCCACATACCCCAGCCCTAAAATCCCTACTACAACCTTTTTGCTCTCAATCCTCTGTTCCAGAAACATTGTTCTTTTCGCCATATTTTTGAGTTCTCGTGTTCTTGAGTGCTTTCGTGCCTTCGAAGGTTTATTTCTTTACGACAAAAACTCCAGTACCGCATTCACCACGCAGTCCTTCATTTCGTCGGTCAGTTCCGGATAAATCGGCAGGGCCAGCACTTCCTGCGCGGCTTTTTCAGATTCGGGAAAACTGCCTGCCCCCTTGCCCAGCGAAACGAAGCATTTTTGCAGGTGCATCGGCACCGGATAATAAATCTCACAGCCAATCCCCTTCGACTGCAGATGCTTAACCAGGTCATCACGTCGGGGAACGCGGATGACATACTGGTTATAAATCGAAACGCAGCCGTCTGAGATAAAGGGCGTCTGAACCGCAGACCCCCTGAATTTTTTAGTGTAATAAGCAGCGTTTTTACGCCGGGCTGCCGACCATGAATCCAGATGCGGCAGTTTCACCAGCAGCGCAGCCGCCTGAATGGGATCCAGGCGGAAATTGCCGCCGATGCAGTGGTGATAATACTTGGGTTCCATGCCGTGATTACGCAGAATAAACAACCGGTGATGCAGTTTTTCATCGTTTGTCACCACCATCCCGCCGTCGCCGATGCCGCCCAGATTCTTGCTGGGAAAGAAGCTGAAACACCCGCAGGTGCCCATCTCGCCCGCCTTTTTGCCTTTATAGGTCGCCGAGATCGCCTGAGCCGCGTCTTCTATCACCGCCAGCGAGGCCTGCCAAGCCAGCCGCATAATCGGGTCCATATCCGCCATCTGTCCGAACAGATGCACCGGCATGATTGCCTTCGTACGCGGGGTAATTGCCGCTTCAATCAATGCGGGGCTGATGTTGAACGTCTTTGGATCGATATCCACAAATACCGGCTTAGCCCCGACACGCGCGATGCTTCCGGCCGTTGCAAAAAAGGTGAACGGCGTGGTGATTACCTCATCGCCCGCCCCGATGTTCAAGCTCATCAAGCTGGCCAGCAGCGCATCGGTGCCGCTGGAAACGCCCACCGCGTATTTACAGCCGCTGATACCGGCAACCGCACGCTCCAGTTCCTCCACCATCGGACCGCCGATGCAGCGCTGCGAATCCAGCACCTCGTTAATCTTCGCCAAAACCTCATCCCTGATCGCCGCATACTGCGCTTTTAAATCCAGTAAAGGAACCTGCATACACACTCCGTTTTCGTTTAAACTCAAAATAATTTCAGATACGATAAAACTCTTTATACCAGGCGATAAACCGGTTAATGCCTTCCTGGATTGGCGTATTCGGCTGATAGCCAAGGTCTTCCACCAAATCACTGACATCCGCCCACGTCGCCGGAACATCGCCCGGCTGAATCGGCAGCAGATTTTTTTGCGCCATTTTGCCCAGTGCCTGCTCAATGGCTCCAATGTAAGCCATCAGTTCAACGGGGCTGCTGTTGCCGATATTGTAAACCTTATACGGCGCCTTCGAACACGAGGGGTCCGGCGCCTTTCCCGTCCAGTTGGAATTGCCCCTGGCGGGATGATCAATGACCCGGACAATCCCTTCGACAATGTCGTCGATATAGGTAAAATCCCGACGCATCCGGCCATAGTTGAAGACATCGATCGGCCTGCCTTCCAGAATCGCCTTGGTGAATAAAAACAGCGCCATATCCGGCCGACCCCACGGACCATAAACCGTAAAGAACCGCAGACCCGTCGTCGGCAAGCCGTATAGATGGCTGTAGGTGTGCGCCATCAGTTCATTGGATTTCTTGCTGGCGGCATACAAGCTGACCGGATGATCCACATTGTCGCGGGTTGAAAACGGCATCGATTCGTTCAATCCATAAACGCTCGAACTGCTGGCGTACGCCAGATGCCCAACCGCCTGATGCCGGCAGGCCTCCAGAATATGCATAAAGCCGACGATGTTGGAGTAAATGTACGCCTGCGGGTTAATCAAGCTGTACCGAACGCCCGCCTGAGCCGCCAGGTGGCAAACCCTGTCAAACCTCTGCCGGGCAAAAAGCGAATCGATGTTTGGCTTGTCTTCGAGATTAAGCTGGATAAACCGATAATTCTCAAATTTCGTGCTGACAACCGGCTTATTATATTCAATCGACGCCTTCGTGATGCCGGTTCCGGCCAGCCGGGCGTATTTAATCATCGGGTCATAATAATCATTGATGCTGTCCAGACCCACCACCTCGTCGCCGCGTCCAATCAGCCGCTGCGCCAAGTGATACCCAATAAACCCCGCCGTTCCCGTCACTAATATCTTCATGGTCAATCTACATTTTGCCTTTTACATTTTCCTTTTTAATTTGACTCACGCCCGTCCGATGCTGTGGTATTCCAGTCCCATTTTCTTCACGAAGGACGGGCTGTATAAGTTGCGGCCGTCAAACAGAACCGGCTGTTTGAGTTTTTTGGCAATCGTATCAAAATCCGGCGTACGGAATTCCTGCCAGTCTGTAAAAATCACCAAAGCGTCGGAACCGTCCAGTACATCGTAGGCACTGCCGACTTTGCGGATTTTGCCTTCCAACTCCCCGCATCCCGCCTCCGGGTCATATGCGGTTATCTGCATTCCTGCGTCCAGAAACCGCTTGAGACAGTACAGCGCCGGCGACTCACGGGTGTCGTCCGTGCGGGCTTTGAAGGCCAGTCCCCAGACACCCAGTTTGACGCCCTGCCGGCCGGAAAAGTAATCCAGCACCTTTTTTGAAAACCGGTCATGCTGGGCATAGTTTGCCTCTTTAACTGCTTCCGCAATGCTCATTCGGACGCCTTTTTGACGGCCCATGTGAATCAGGGCACGCACATCCTTGGGAAAACAGCTGCCGCCAAAACCAACTCCGGCGAACAGAAAAGCGTTACCGATCCGGCTGTCGCTGCCGACGCCCACACGTACGCTTTCGATATCCGCCCCGCAGGCATCGCACAAGGCGCTGAGTTCATTCATAAACGAAATGCGGGTGGCCAGCATGGCATTGGCGGCGTACTTGGTCATCTCGGCGCTGGCCGGGTCCATAAACAGAATCCGGCTGCTCTTTCGCATAAACGGGGCATATAGAACCTTCATCAGTTCCATCACCGCCGGATTGGTCGTGCCGACAATCACACGGTCGGGTTTGAGGAAATCTTCAACCGCCGAACCCTCTTTGAGGAATTCAGGATTGCTGACATAGTCAAACGGCACCGCTGTCTTGGCAGAAATCAATTCGCTGACTTTTTGGCAGGTTCCTACGGGAACGGTGCTTTTTGTCACAATAATGCGGTATTCGGTCATCATGCCGGCAATCTGCCCGGCCACTTCCAGCACCGCCGAGATGTCGGCAGAGCCATCCGGGGCGCTGGGCGTTCCTACCCCGATAATAATCACCCGCGAGTTAGCCACCCCTTCCTGCAGATCGGTCGTAAAGGTCAGCCGCCCCGCCTGGACATTTTTTTGAACAATCTCCGTTAACCCCGGTTCATAGATAGGAATAATCCCGTTGTTGAGATTGTAGATCTTTTTACTGTCTTTGTCAATACAAATTACATGGTTGCCGCCGTCGGCCAAACACCCCGCCGCAACCAATCCGACATACCCCACACCTGCAACTGTAATCTTCATATATTTAACTTTTTATAAAAAAAGGACTTAACTCAATTCCACCGGGTGCTAATCAACGCATCATACGCAGTTATTTTTCCTAAATCATTAAGATCAATCTACACTCCGTGCCCGTCGGTTGCGCAAAATGCATAAAAACCGATTCTTTCGCGATGAAAAAAAACTTTCAATCGCTTCAGCTCGGAAGGTTCCACTCTCCGATGCGTGTCTGTTGGCCTTTTTAAAATCCGCCAAAAACGACACCTTATATGTATTTATCGGCCATTCATTACAGCAGTATTAA
This sequence comes from Planctomycetales bacterium, assembly GCA_022615575.1. Classification (GTDB taxonomy): domain Bacteria; phylum Planctomycetota; class Phycisphaerae; order Sedimentisphaerales; family Anaerohalosphaeraceae; genus 4572-13. Next base: position 872 of record JAKEGM010000058.1, on the reverse strand, counting down.
CAGGACTTTAGAATATTCAACGCGGGTTTCTTCACAAAACGATACGACCCGGCCGACCAGTCTGTTCAGTCGCCTGCGGCTGCCGTCTTTACCTGCAATAACTGCAGTATGTCCTGTCATTTTCCCAGACCGTAATTTTGCACAACTTAGCGTTTTCGAACTGTCCTTCCAGCTTTTCCCAAGCGAAAAAGGCAAGATTTTCAACCGTGGGGTTCATGGATTCAAGCCCCGGAACATCTACATTCAGGTTTTTATGATCCACCAAGTCCAAAAAATGCTCCGTCACAACCCGTTCAAAATCACAGTGCCAGCCCCCCTCCTGGGAATCGGCTTTCTTTTGCACCTGCACCTGGAGAATATAATTGTGCCCGTGGCCGGCCGGATTGGCGCATTTGCCAAAGAGTTCAATATTTTTCGCCGGATCGAATGCCTCATTCCACAACTTATGCATGGCCGAAAACTCAAATTTTTCACTGTAGATAAACATTTCTGCGTCCTCTGTTTCAATAGCGAGGTATTTGAAAGGGTTCAGTTCCAGCCGCAACTGTGAAAGAATCTGTGAATCAAATGAGACAGCAATCGCCTTCCAGGCCCGTCCAAGACACGATGCCAAAAATGACAGGTTCAGCGTTTGACGCTGTCCAAACGCATCCTGAACAACCCGCGTTAAAAGCGGAATCGCGTCCCGCCGAACCACTTGATCAATCTGTGATACGTTGACGACAAATCCCGTTACCGGATTCAGCGGACCTGCCAGGTCAACCCACAGGGCCAGATAAAGACACAAGCCCTCGGCGGCGGGCTTGGAGGCATATGATTTAAAACCCATCGGCTGTACCGGCAAAAAAGGAGCTATCGAAAAGCGAACCTGT
>JAKEGM010000057.1 GCA_022615575.1 Planctomycetales bacterium | reverse complement strand
TCCGAAGCGGGACGCTTCGGCTACATGGAGAGCTTCCCGCCGAGGCGGGTCATTAGGGTGACGTATTCGGGGAATGTTACGTTCATGGCTTCGGCGGTGTCGATGGTGGTGGTTCCGGGGAGGGCCATTCCTGCGATGCTCAGGGCCATGACGATGCGGTGGTCGCCGTAACCGCTGAAGTCGGCGGGTTTGAGGTTTTGGCCGCCTTGGCCGTGGATGACCAAGCCGTCCGGCTGTTCTTGGACATCGGCGCCGAGTTTAGTTAACTCCTTTGTCATGCAGGCGATACGGTCGGTTTCCTTGAGCCGCGCCTGCGCGACATTGACGAGTTTGGTAGTCCCCTTGGCAAAGCATGCGGTTACGGCCATAGCCGGCAGGGCGTCGGGGGTTCGGTTCATATCAATCTCGATGCCGTACAGGTCGGCCTTCGATACGCAAACCCCGTCCGGGCCGACGGTTATATTCGCCCCCATCCGCTTTAAGTAGTCCACAACCGCCTTGTCCGGCTGGCTGTCGGCAAAATCCAGACCCTTGATAACGACGTTCTGGCCGAGGATCGCCGCCGCACACAGAAAGAAGGTGGCACTGGAAAAGTCGGCCGGCGCGGGCAGGTCAAACGGCTTGTACGCCTGGCAGCCGGGGATGCGAAACCAGCTTAAATCGTCCTTCATCTCGCAGCGGATGCCCTGTTTATCCAGCCAGTCCAGCGTCATGCGGGCATAATCCGGCTCATACAGCAGGGGGACATCGATTTCCGTGTCGCCTTCGGCCAGGGGGCAGGCGAGGAGCAAACTGGATAGATACTGGCTTGATTTGCATTCGATGGTGGTTTTTCCGCCTTTTAGCCGGCCGGAAATGGTCAGCGGGGGGCAGCCGTTGTCCTTGTCGCAGCGGGCTTTGGCTCCTAAGTCATTGATGGCCTGTACGATGGGGGCTACGGGGCGGTACTGGATCTGGTGGTCGCCGGTCAGGTGGATTTGGGCGTCGGGGGCTGCCAGGGCAGCGGCGCCGATGGCGAAATTCATGGTTGTGCCGGAGTTTCCGACATCGATTGGCCAATTTTGCGGCCGGATTACACCGCCGACACCCTCAACGGTCCAAACGGCATTGTCCGAGGTGTCGATTTTGGCTCCCAAAGCGCTGTAGCAAGCTACGGCACTGAGGGCATCGCTGGAAATGAGGGGGTTTCGGATGCGGCTGGTGCCGGAGGCCAAGGCGGAAATGGCGACCGCACGGATGGTGTGCGATTTTGAGCCCGGGATGGCGACCACGCCCGATAAACCGGATGTCGAAACAGTTAATATCATTGCTTTTATTTGCGGTTTCCAGATAGATTCTGTTGGTTAAGCCGCATAACGGAGGTTTAAGATGGATTGTTTATAATAAAAATTTAAAAAAAGTATATTTTTTTTTATTTTTTTTGACAAAAGCGCGCTCATATTGTGTAAACTGAGCTTTATATCGGACGCGATGGTGATGCTTCTATTATATATTTTTGGGTCTTATAATATTCAATTTTGGGGGTCTGGGAAAGATGGGAAACTTCTTTCCCCCTTGACTGAATGGCCGTTTTTGGGTATATCTAAACTAAACTCACCAGTTACAAATTCCGATAAGGTAAGGGATTGAATTGAATCTGCGGCGTGGCGGCACTCCGCAGGCGTATGTTATTGAACCTTGCCAATCGGGATAAAACGATGAAAACGACAAAAACCTGTCGGGAGGGTGCTATGAAGCGTTATCAAATTTTGGGTTTGGCATTATTCTTCTTTGTTTTTTGCGGCCTGTCTTATTCGGCGGATACATACCGAGACGGCTATCTGTTGGTTCGATTTTCTCAGGAAGGTACCGGTGCGGCCGCTGCCGCTGCGCGCCAAGCGGTTGTGCAGGCCGCCGGCGGAGGCGTGATTGAAAAGACGTACACGATCGTGCCGGGCTTGTGCCTGGTCAAACTGCCTGCCGGAACGGATACGCAGACTGCTCGGGCGGCTTTCTCGGCAACCTCGGGCATTCGGTATGCGGAACTGAACCTTTACGGCCAGTGGGCTGCGACGCCGAACGATACCCGGTTTGACGAGATGTGGGGGCTGCACAATACCGGTCAAACGGGCGGTACGCCTGATGCGGACATTGATGCGCCGGAGGCCTGGGATGTTGGTACAGGAAGCGCCCAGGTGATTGTGGCTGATTTAGATTCCGGGCTTGATGTGACGCATCCGGATATTATTGACAATCTCTGGGTTAACCCGGAGGAATTTAATGGAACTGCCGGTGTTGATGACGATAACAACGGATATGTTGATGATATCCACGGATTCGACTTTGGCAACCAAACCGGCGATTTGACGGATCATATTGGCCACGGAACCCACACCGCCGGAACAATTGGGGCCGTTGGCGATAACAATATGGGGATTACAGGCGTTTGCTGGACGGTTCGTGTGATGATGTGTAAACTCGGCGATGCTCCGTCCGCCGCTGCAGTGGTCGAGTCGCTGCAGTACTGCCTGAGTTATGGTGTTAAAGTTTCGAATAATTCATACGGTCTTGGGGACAGCCGGGCAGTGGAGGATGCGATTGCCGCTGCCGGTGAAGTGGGCCATTTGTATGTGGCGTCGGCGGGTAATGACAATATGGACGCGGATGTGGTTCCGCATTATCCTTCGGGATACGATCTTGATAATATTATTTCTGTTCTTTCAACAGACCATATAGATAACAAGTCCGGTTCCTCTACCTTTGGTAAAACGAGCGTTGATCTGGGTGCACCGGGTTCGGATATTCTCAGTCTTGCGCCCGGTGGCGGGTATGCGCTTATGAGCGGTACCTCCATGGCCGGACCGCATGTCGCAGGCGCCTGTGCTTTGCTGTGGTCTTCGAATGAGAACTTGACTGCACTTCAAGTCAAGGATATTCTGCTTCAGACGGTTGATCGATTGAATTCGCTTAGTGGACTTTGCGTAACCGAGGGGCGTTTGAATATCGGCACAGCGATGGCCGCTGCCGGGGGCAGGGATGTATTCGTTCCGATGCCGGATCCGGCCCAGTGGGATATTGAGCCGCAGGCAACAGGTCTGACGACAATTACCATGCAGGCCGTAACGGCGCAGGATGCATCTGGCGTCGAATACTTTTTTGACTGCCAGGAGAATGACGCTTTTGACAGCGGCTGGCAGGGCAGTTCGCACTATACACGAGCCGGCTATGCACAAAACACGGTTTACACCTTTACGGTAACCTATCGGGATAAATCCGAAGATCAGAATACAGGCCGGCCCTCAGATGCGGTTTCGACCATGACCGGCGCAGGAACCGATACCCTGCCGCCGGCGCCGAGTCCGTCCCGCTGGAAGGCGATTCCGCGGAAACTGACCAATACCACGATCGGGATGGAAGCCCGTATGCACTATGATGAAAACAGCGTGGAATACAAATTTGAATGTACGGATTCGACCGATCCTCTTTATGAGGGGAATCCGTCGCTGCTGAACAGCGCCTGGCAAACCGGCACCGTTTATATTGCCCGAAACGTTCGTGTTTCCCAACCGGGCTATCTTTATACATTCCGCGTTAAGGCACGCGACAAGTCCGCTGCAGAGAATGAAACGCTGCCGAGCAGCGAAAGCACGGCGATTATGGCGCCGCCTCCGCAGATGCGCGAGGTGCCGTATCCTTATGCGACGATCCAGGCGGCGATTAACGCCTGCAATCACGGCGACACGGTCATTGTTCATCCGGGGACCTATCATGGAAGAGATAATATAAATCTTACTTTTAACGGATTGGCGATTACCGTCCGAAGCGATGATCCCGATGAGGCGTCGATTGTCGCAGCAACGGTTATTGATTGCGAAGGAACGCAGCACTACCCGGACCATGGGCCGCGGCGGGCGTTTGTTTTCAGCAACGGGGAAGGCCGGAACTCCGTTGTTGACGGTTTTACCATTATCAATGGATATGCTGTCAATGGTCCCCTGGATCCGAACCCGACGGGTGGGTTCGGGGCAGACGGCATCAACGCCTACGGCGGCGCGATTTACATTGGAATCGATGAAAATCCGCAGAGCCCGACATTTGATATGCCGGCCAGCCCGACGATTGACCATTGTGTGATACGGGATTGCTTTGCGCAGGGCCAGAACGGTGAGGACGCGACGTATGTTATTCCGGACTATCAACCTTATCCGGCCCTGCCGGATCAGGCCGACGCCCCGGATGCGATGGATCAGGCGCCGGCAGGTGAGGACGGCCAGGACGGTCAGGACGGCGCTTATGGTATTGACGGCCAGGACGGCAGGGACGGCGCGCCGGGTTTTGACGGCGGCGCTGGCGGCGAGGGATGGGGCGGCGCAATCTATGCGGACAGCGGGTGTGCGCCGGCGATTCTGAATACACAAATCGTCAACTGTCAGGCGATTGGCGGTGATGGCGGCTCCGGCGGCCAAGGTCAAAACGGTCAGGACGGTCAGGATGGTCAGGACGGCCAGGACGGTCAGGACGGTCAGCCGGGGGGTGCTGCCGCTGATCCGTTACCAGCGGGAATCGACGGCGTCGGCGGGGCCGGCGGTAAAGGCGGCGACGGCGGTGCCGGCGGCGATGGCGGCGATGGCGGCGATGGCGGCAACGGCGGCCGTGCCTACGGCGGTGCGATATATTTCGATCCGAATACGACAGGGATTATTTTTGAAAACTGTGCTATTCTTGATTCTCTCACCCGGCCGGGTGTTGGAAATGAAGCGGGCGATGGCGGCAACGGCGGCGATTCGGCAAGTCCCGGAGTTGGCGGCGCCAATGGCGCCGGTTCTCCCAAGACAGCCGCTGACGGAGCGGACCGGAATTGGGACACCGAACATGTATATATCAATGACGGTTTAACCACAACGCCATACTATCCGTATCGGTATCGCGTCAAAATGCGAGCCAACGGTGTCGAGTCGGCATGGTCGGAGATTGTAACTCCGACACAACCCCGGTGGGAAAAGGCGCCCGCCGCCAAAACGAACACATCCATTGAAATGGAATGTCATGATTTCGGTTCGCCGGATGTAGAGTATGAAATTGAGCGTCTGGATACGGGCAGCGGCGGCAACACCAGTCCGCGTCTGACGGCTCCTGACCTGACATGGGAAGATACCGGTCTGACTGAAGGCCAGACCTATACCTATGTTTTCCGTATGTTCTGGACGGCTGACGACCCGGACGGTAATTATACGGCGGGCGACCAGATTGGTGAGGACAGCGAACCGGCTTCGGCGATGGCGACAGTTCGATGGGTCCAGCATCCCGACAATTCAAGTCCGACCTCCATTCAGATGACGGCCGCACGGATTGCGCGGCCGGAAACGCTGTACAAATTTATTTGTGTTTCAATTGACGGCGACAAAAATCATCCGGACCTGCCGCTGGAAAGCGATTTTCTGGACGGTGCCCCCGACGAGCCGGAATGGGAATTTGTTAATCTGATTGAAAATGTCGAATATCTTTTTGAAATTCGGTATTACAACGCTGATGAAATCGAGCTTACCGATCCGAAGATCAATCCTTCGGCACTCTACGCGGCGACACCGAGTAAATGGGAGTTTGAGCCGAGTCCGATGGGCCCGCGGGAACTCTATATGCGGTCGTATGCCATCGCGCCGGATCCGCTCCGCGGCGGACAGATCGAATATCAGTTTGACTGTACCGGGGGAGGCGGTCCGGACAGTCCGTGGCAGACCTCGAGGGTATATATGCCGACACAGCTTGTAGAAGGGCAGGAATATACCTATGTCATCCGGGTGCGGGATTATAAACATGAACCTATCGGCGAAGAGTCCGTGCCGGCTTCAGCTGTAGCGACGCCCTGGAGGGTAAGACCGTCGCTGGACACGCTGACTTCGGTTTATATGGAAGGTGTGACAGCGGGGGGACGGGTTGACGGCCAAGGCAGGCCGGTTCTGTATTCGTATTACTTCGACTGGATTGCGGACGGTCAAAACGGCGTTGTCCATGACGGCGGCAATGGCGGCAATGGCGGCGACGGCGGCATCGCCGGTCTTTTCTCTTGCGGCGGCGCCATCTTTTTCAGTAACCTGAACCAGGTTCAATTTACCGATACTGATATTATTGGAAGCCTGACCAGTCAGGATATTGAGCCGGAGCCGTTGGGCGGCGGCGATGGAGGTAACGGCGGTGCCGGCGGTACCGGAACCGCGGACGGCCAAAACGGCGGCACTGGCGGCGCCGGCGGCGCCGGCGGCACTGGCGGCACGGAGGGTAATGGCTTGATCACGGGCCCCGGCGGCAGCGGCGGCGATGGCGGTCCCGGCGGCGGTCCAGGAAACGGCGGCGTTGGCGGCAATCAGGGTCCCGGCGGTCCCGGCGGCAGCGGCGACGGCCCCGGTCCCGGCGGCGCCGGCGTGCCCGACGGCCCCGACGGCATGCTTTTCTTTTATCCACGCATGATGCGTTCAGTCGGCGGCGCAAATTGCTACGAGCCGGACAGTATTGCTGCGCATATAAACACTGTCCTGGATGACAATCAGGCCGGGGCTGATATCGGCGGCGCTGAATGCTTCATGGACGACTGTGAGGCGACTTATACCGGCTCCAGAATTACGGCCAACACTGCCGGCGGCGAACTTCTCGAATATACGAATAAAGATACGAATGAAGTTGTAAGCGGGCGATATGGCGCTCACGGTGGCGGCTGTTTCTTCGGAGAGGGCACGACGGTTTCCTTTGCCGATTGTTATATTTCCGACAATACTGCAACGCTTGGCGGTGACGGCGGCGGTATGTATTTCTGGGGCGGTGCACCGTTGTCCCTGATCCGTTGTACCGTGCAAAACAACGTTGCTGCCAGATATGAACCTTACCCGACAGATGCGGCGGCTCCTGCCGGCGGCGGTATCTGTGCCGGCGACGGGATGTTCGATGATTTTGACGGCACACCGCTGACAGACCTGACGATTCTGGATTCCAGATTTACCGGCAACCAGGCCGGTTACGGCGGCGCCGTTTGCGCCAGTGCGGCGACCTTCATTATGGATAATTCAACCGTGATGGACAATATCGCCGAATACGGCGGGGGCCTGTACTGGCATGACAGTGATGCCACGCTGACCCATCTTGTTTTGGCCTCGAACATTGCAGAGGACTCCGGGGGCGCAGGGGTGTCCGGTTCAGGCGGCGCTTTATACTGCCTGAACAGTTCAGCGGTTATGCGCGACCTGTACATCACAGGCAACACCGCCAAGGGTATGGGCGGCGGACTGTTCTTCAGCGGGCCATCCCTGGCAGACGGGGTTCACGAAGTGACCAACTGTCTGTTCTCCGAGAACGTGGCGACCTTCGACGGCGGCGGCGTGTCGGTGAATGAAAATGCCTGGCCGGCCTTTAGAAGCTGTACATTCGCCGAGAACAAGGTGCTCGATCAATACGGCAGCGGCGGTGCGATGGCGACCTGCAACGTTTTTGTGGATGTCGAGGATTGTATCTTTTGGGACAACCTGGCGGTATTAGGGTCGCAGATCGGCCTTGGCGATCCGCTGGAGATCGATAATCCCTTTACGACGGTCTTTATCGGCTACAGCGATGTTCAGGGCGGCGAAGACGATATCTATATTGGCGCCGGGGACTTTACGACATGGCTGTGGTATCGGGATGGCAATATCGATGCGGACCCGCTGTTTGCGGCGATGTCCGATCCGAACGAACCCGAAGATCGCACGTTCTACCTCGGTGAAATCGCCGCAGGGCAGCTTGCCGACAGTCCGTGTCTGAATGCCGGTTACGGTTTGGCGGATGACCTGGCGGATTTGCTTGGATTTGACGACGTGACGACCCGCACCGACCATGTGCCGGATATGGGGACGCTGAATATGGGCTATCATTACCGGTCCAATCCTCAAGGCGTTCGTGTTTATACCCTTGAAACCGAGGTTTATGTGGCCGACCGGTTCCCGCATGGGAAACTGGTGGTGATAACCGAACCCAATAATATGTGGAAAGAGATTGACCCGGAAACAAGTCACTATTTCTATCGGTTTAAGCAGGGTGCGGTCATCGAGTTGAAAGCCGTCCCCGATGAGAATTATCGGGTTGCCCGCTGGATGGGATCGGATGATGACCTAAGCTACGATCTGCTGAACACCATTACAATGACCGGTACGGAAAACGTGCAGGTGGAGTTTGAGCTGGCTGTTCCGAAAAACCTGTATGTTCCGGAGACCTACGATACGATTGAAGACGCGATGGCGGCGGCCCGTTCGGGCGATACGATTATTCTGGCGCCTCGCCCGAGTCAGCCGTATTACATTACCAATCCGGATGGAATTAACTTCGGTGCCGATAAATACGGCAACCCCAAAGAGATTGTTATTACCTCGGTTGACCCGAATGATTCGCTGGTGGTTGCGCAGACGATTATCGACTGCCAGGGAAGCCGGTATTTGTCCAAGCGGGCCTTCCATTTTGCTGGGGGCCAAACCAGCAATTCACGCGTTGAGGGTATTACCGTCAGGAATGCGTTTACGGCAAAGATTGGTTTAAGTGCGGCGATTCCCACATTCCGATGGCCATGGTGGCTGGGACCTGATCCCGCGCCCTGGACGGTGGATCCTGCGAATCCGAATCCGCTTCCGCCGTATCGGGCGTTATCAGGAATGGATGCGTCCGGCCACAGTTACGGAGGAGCGATTCTGTGTGAAAACGGCAGTTCTCCGGTTCTCCGAAATTGCGTATTCGAAAACTGCACCGTTGCCGGTGGTGTCGGCGGCGACGGAGCCGATGGGCTTTATCCTGCTGGAATGCAAAATATTACAGAGGATCTTGACTCCCAGTCCGGCGGACACTCCGGCAAGGGGACCGGTAATGGTTATGGCGGCGCGATTGCGGTTCTGAGCGGAAGTAATCCGAGCATCCAGAATTGTACGTTCCGAAATAACCGCGCAACCGGCGGCTGGGGCGGTATTCCGGGCGATGCCGGAACGTCCTATAACAATGGACGTTACGGCTGGGGCGGAAATGACCCGGCAGGGTTGGCATTTGCTGAATTGTTTGGCATCAATCCCCAGGCCGGCTATGGTGAAGGCGATGGTCACGGCGGGGCGATCTATATTGCGGCCGGCTGCGATCCGACCATTGTCCAGTGTACGTTTGAAGGCAACTATGCACGTCCCGGTTATGTCAGTGCCGGCGGTGCGGAAGCCGGTGGGAATGCTTATCCGGCGCCATTCGATGCGCAAACGGTAGGAGCGATGGGGCTTCCATGGGGCAATGCCGGTGCGCGTGTCGGACGAGACGGGATGCTCTTGACGAATGGTACGATCGCCGGCGGTGCGATATACATTGAGGCGCAGGCAGATGTCTCTCTTGAGGGGTGTACCTTTGCACAGAGTCAGGCGTACGAGGTCTATACATACAATGATCCTCCCGTTGTAACCCGCGGAGGCGCTGTCTATAGCGATCCGAATGCGATTGTCCGAATCAGTGACTCCGTCTTTTCGGAAAATATCGCGGGCGCTTTGTATTGTGCGACAGGGGTTGATTTGCAGGTCGAACGGACCGAGTTTACCAATAACCTGACCGATTATCCTGTTGAGGACACGGTAATAAGCCGGTGGCTGGATTTGATGGAAGAAAGGGGACCCTCGGCAGGAGGAGCTGTTGTTCCGACCCGTCTTTATGATATTTCCGGCGGTATTACGGTTGAGGTGGATGCGCGCAATGCATCCAGGATTTCGGATTGTCGATTCATGGGCAACGTCTCTTACGTCGGCGGAGGGGCGATTCGTACGGACAGCGATATGGACCTGGCGAATTGCATTCTGAACGGCAACCGCTCGCAGGATAACGGCGGCGCTGTTTATAGCTTTGTTGAGATTCCGGATCCGAATGGCCACACGACGAAACTGATGTTTGAAAATTGCGAATTGGGCGGAAACGATGCGCAGGGATATGGCGGCGCGGTGTTTGTGAAAAACTGCATCCTCACCCTGAATGATTGTTTCCTGATTTCCAATACGGCATTCAGCGGGGGCGCAGTGCGCATGTCGGCAGGCGACCTGACGATGAAGGGCTGCCTGATTTACGGCAATGAAGCGACCGGGGTTATTCCCGGTTCGCATCGAACCGTGGTTGCCGAGGGCTTCGGCGGCGGCGTCCATGTTACGGATACTCCATTTTCAATCGTTGATACCCGTTTCCAGAACAACAGTGCCGACGGAATTCTTTCCGCGGGCGGCGGGCTGTGCGTTAACGGCAGCCAGACGTATTACGAACAGAATCTGCTGAACTGTCTGTTTGCGGATAACCGTTCGGACAATATCGGCGGCGGTATGGCCTGCCGGTTGTATGTGGATGTTCTGCTTGATAATTGCACCTTTGCCGGCAATGCCAGCGGCAGCAGTCAGGGCGGGGCCTTGTATGTGGATCATCTGTCCCGTGCGGCGATGAAGGATGCGATTGTCAGCGGCAATACCGGAATCGGCATCTATGAGAAGGCCGGCGGCAATTCGCAGATTTCCTATACGCTCTTTAACGCCAATGCGGGCGGCGATATGCGGAACGGTGCTGACGGACTTGTTTATGCCGGCAATACCGCTCCGGACTATACGAATAACAAGATAGGAAATCCGCAGTTTGCGACGGGTCCTCTGGGGATGTATTACCTGAATCAGACGGCCAGCCCTGCGATCAATGCAGGCAGCAGGACGGCAATCGCGGCGGGGCTGAACACCTTTACGACCAGTCCCGACGGAACCCTTGATGCCGGCCAGGTGGATTTGGGATATCATTACGATGATCCGGAAGGAATCGAAGCGTTCAATCTGACGACGTCTTTCAGGGATGAGACGGGCGCCGCTGTCAGCGCTGGCACAATAACCCCCGCTTCAGGGATGTTCCTGCGCGGAGCGGTCCTTGAACTGTCGGCGGATGTTCAAAATGACTATTTCCTGACCGGCTGGTCCGGAGAGACGATTAACGACAATTCGCTGGAAGCGAAAAATACGGTCCTGATGGCCCGGGATAAGGATATCAGAGTCGTGGTTCGGCTGCGGCGAACCCTGACTGTCGGCGCATCTACCGAGTATGATACGCTGGGAGATGCGATCTATGCCGCACAGGACGGCGACACCATTTTGGTTGTGCCCGGCGAATACACCTCCGCCAGCCAGCACATATCTTCTGCGAATACTATTTTCCTGACCGGCAAAAAGATTACGATTTCCGGGACCAATCCCGACGATGAAAACATCGTTCGCGCGACGGTTTTCAGGGATTATGATGTTATCTTAGAGGATTTGGATAGTCAGACAGTGATTGAGGGCATTACCTTCAATCAAAGCCGGATGGATATGTTAAATTCGGATGCGATTATCCGGAATTGCGTCTTCAGCGAGTGTCGATTTGACGATGACGATGAGATTCATTTAGGTACGGTGCCTGCCGGCACGGATGGTTATCACCAACAGCCCATTTTCGGCGGTGCGATGCGCATGTTTGACAGTTCCCCGCAGGTTATCAATTGTACCTTCGAAGACAACTCCGTCACGGGCGCTGACGGCGAGAACGGCTTTGCGGGTGCCGCCACCCATCCTACGGGCGGCGACGGCGGCTGGCCGGGTGCGGCCTATGGCGGCGCGGTTTATTGTGCCTTCAGCAGCCGGCCCCAGTTTATCCACTGCACCTTTACCGGCAACGAGGTCGTTAGCGGCAATGGCGGAAACGGTGCCAATGGATGGGTCGGTAACGGCGTGGTATATGACGGCGGACGCGGCGGCGGCTGGCTTTATGACCCGGAAATGGAGGCCTATTTGCGTCTTATCGCGCTTGATATATGGGATGGCTGGGCGAATAACAGCCCTGGCGATAAATACGGCGCATGGTCCATTTATTCGCCGTTCTATGGCGAATACGATATGGAGGTCTGGGCACGGTGGTTCGGCTGGGGTGACGCCTATTCCAGCTGGGAAGATTTCTGGGCGGATTATTCTGATAACCCCGAGGATCCTCTCGGCGATCCGTATGACCAGATGCTGGATGTCTGGCGGTACAGCGGTTTCGGCGGCGCGGTTTATTGCGAATTTGACAGCGATGCCGCGTTCAGGGACTGCGTGTTTGAAAACAATCAGTCGCATGGCGGCTTAACGGGCATTGGCGGATTAATCGATGGGGAGACCTCCCGGCCGGATCGTCAGCTCAATATGCCGACGGCAGGCGGGGCGGTCTATGCCGCTCACGACAGCGACCTGGAGTTTACAGGGTGCGTGTTCCGCAGCAATGTGGCCGACAAATCCACCGTGGAGCTGCCGCATACCTTCCAGGTCAGCTTTGGCGGGGCGGTTGCGTATGAATTTAACTGCAATGTTACGTTTGACGATTGCGCCTTCGAGGACAATGACGCGACAGTCGGCGGCGGCATGTACGGCCGTGATTCGCTGGCCCGGATTGCGGACTGCAATGTCTTTAGCAACGAGGCCTATCTGGGCGCGGGCATCTTTCTCGATATGGAAGAGGCCTCCGTTACCAATACGCTGTTTCACGCCAACCGGGCGCAGGTTCCGGCGGGGACGGATACGATTGACCAGACCGGCATCGGCGGCGGTTTGTTCGCGTCCGTGGGGAATCTGGATATTCGCGACAGTATGTTTGCCCGGAATACGTCTGATATCTCCGGCGGCGGCCTGCTGCTCAGCGGTGTGGTGGATGAACCGACCGCGATTTTCAACTGCCTGTTTACGGAAAACACGGCCGGACGCGACGGGGCCGGGGCCTCGGTGAACTGGGATTCCATCGCGGAATTCGGCAACTGCACGTTTGCCGACAACAGCGCCCTGGGGTTCAACGGCTTTACCGGTTCGGGCGGCGGTTTGTACCTTGGCTATGACAGCGATGCGGTTGTGACTGACAGCATCTTCTGGGGCAATGAGGCCACCCAGGGCCAGAGCATTACCGTAGGCACGGGTTTTGAGTTTGACCCGCGGCCGTCAAGGATGACGATTTCATACGCCGATGTGGCTAATTATCCCAGTGCCAACGCGATCTATGTCGGCCCGGGATGTACGTTAGATGCCGGGGCCGGCCTTTTCAGCGCCTCACCGCAGTTTGTAACGTCGCCGGAAGCTGAAGTTGACGATATGCTGCAGCGGTACTACCTGGATCAGGAACTCAGTCCGTGTATAGACGCCGGCAGCACATTTGCCTCGGCACTGGGCATGAATAATTACACCACCAGCATTTTTGGCGCTCTTGACAAAGGACTGGTTGACTTGGGATATCACTACCCCTTGGCGTTCAAGACACAGTGCAGTTTGGCGGACTTGATTCTCAGCGGTAAAATTGATCTTTATGACTGGGCCGAATTTGCGTCCGGCTGGCTGATGGATCCGTGCGGTCAAGACAACGACTGGTGCAATGGGGCCGACCTGAACTTCGATACGGTTGTTAATACCGAAGATTTCAGCCGTTTTGTCTTCTGTTGGCTGACTCAGGATGCCGAACCGCCGTTCCCCAGCCCGGCCGAGTGGGCGATGGAACCCAACGCGGTTCCCGGAACATTTAACACCATAGAAATGCTGGCGGAGACCCACCATGACGCCTGGTGGCCGGATGCGAATATCCGGTATTACTTTGACTGCATCCAGCCGGCGGATGGACCGGATCGGGGCTGGTCAGCCGATCCGTATTGGAGCAAAACCGGAGTGGCGCCCGGGACTTACCGGTACGTGCTGCGGGTTCGTGACGGCAGCCATAATGTAACGCTGGATTCGGTTGAAGCGATTGTTACGCCCGGCGAGAAAACGGTTTTGCCGAAAGCTGAGTGGCTGAGGCCTCCGTTTATCATGGGTGCGCAGTTTGCGATTCAGATGGAGGCGCTGGCATACGAAGATTTCGGGACAATCGGCACTCCGCTTCCGGCGCTGCCGGCCGGCTATGTCATCAAGTACCAGTATGAATACACCGGCGCTGCTCCTGGCGGAGACAATCGCGGCTATGCCCCCGATCCGGTGTATGTCGACACGGGTATGGTTGAAGGTCAAACCTATTCGTATCGCGTGCGGATGGGGTTGTTCTATGAGCCGGGTGACGGATCCTCGGCGAAAATTATGGACGGCGACTGGTCTGACGTGGCCGCTGTGGTGGCGCTGATGCCTGATTTGGCGCCGCCGCTGCCGAATCCGTCTCAGCATGCCAGCGGATCGCCGTTCCAGACCTATATGGCTTCGCAGGCCCAGTATTACCATGTTGTTACGGCGGTGGAAGCGGCCGATGGCAGCGGCGTGGAATATAAGTTTATCTGCAGTGATTCCAGCGCCAGCAGCGGCGGCCTTAAGGACCCGGACGGCATTGAGTGGCGCAATGCGGACAATGTGGCGGGACTGTTCTATCCGAACGGTCAAGCACAGATGCCGCGTCTGTACTGGTCGAAGATTGGGCTGGTGAACCAGACGGACAAGGTCTGGTATATTGTGACCCGTGACCGTTCACCCAATCAGAACACCGGTCAGCAGTCGGTGGGCAGGACCATTGCCTCTCCGCAGCCGTAGGCCGGATTGATCCTTACCCCTGTTTTCAGGCGGGCCGCATGTCGCAGGATATGCGGCCCGCTTTTTTTGCTGCATCATAGGGGGCGCAGAGTGATTCAGGGGGAGTGTGCCTTTTTGTCAAAAAGGCTTGACAAAGTGGGAAAAAATGAGTAAAGAATCAAACATATCTATTGGGATTAGCGTAACCGCGAAATATTCCTTTTTTGCGGAATTGTGTAGAAGTAAACCTGTTTGACAGGAGATGACCATGATTCAAGTGCAGCATTTGCGACGGTGTTTTGGGCCGGTGGTAGCGGTGGATGACATTTCGTTTGCCGCCCAACAGGGGGATGTGCTGGGCTTTTTAGGACCCAACGGCGCTGGCAAGAGCACGGCCATGAAGATGCTGGCCTGCTTTCTGGCTCCTGATGGCGGAACCGCCGGCATCTGCGGACGCGACATCCTGACCGATCCGGTAGGGGTGCGGCAGGTGATTGGGTATCTGGCCGAGAACGCCCCGGCCTATAACGAGATGACGGTAGCCGGATTTCTGAATTTTGTCTGCGATGCGCGTCGCATCAAAGGACGAGCGCGCCGGGCGGCCCTGGATCGCGTTGTCTCGATGTGTGCCATCGAGTCCGTCTATCATCAGACCATTGAAACCCTTTCCAAGGGTTACCGCCGGCGGGTGGGGCTGGCACAGACCCTGATTCATGATCCGCAAGTCCTCATTCTGGACGAACCGACCGACGGTCTGGACCCCAATCAGAAACATGAAGTCCGCCAACTGATCAATCGGATGGCCAAAGAGAAATGCATCATTATCTCGACGCACATCCTTGAAGAAGTTGAACAGGTCTGCAACCGGACCATTATCATCGCCCGCGGCCGGATTCTTGTGGATTCGACGCCCCGCAAGCTGGTTGAAGAGCACGGCTGTTCGCTGGACGATGTTTTCCGCCGGATTACAACAACCAGAAGGTCCGCATGAGAAACGATTAACCGCTGTACGGAGAAATGACAATGCATGGTTTTTTAGCTGTATTAAAACGGGAATTGAAGGGGTATTTTGCCACGCCGGTAGCGTATGTGTTTCTGGTGATTTTTCTGTTTTTTGCCGGTTATCTGCCGTTTCGGGATGGTTTTTTTGAAATCAGGCAGGCGGATTTGCGATTGTTTTTTATGAATCTGCCGCTGCTGTTTGTGTTTATGGTGCCGTCGACTGCCATGCGGTTGTGGGCCGAAGAACGCAAGACCGGCTCGATTGAACTGCTGCTGACGCTGCCGATTACGGTGACGCAGGCCGTCTTGGGCAAGTTTATGGCGGCCTGGATATTTATGGGGATTGCGCTGCTGCTGACGTTTCCGCTGCCGGCGGTGGTGGTGTATCTGGGGGATCCCGATATAGGCCAGATTGCTACGGGCTACCTGGGAGCGTTTTTGATGGCCGGTGCATTTTTGGCCATCGGGTCGTTTTTTTCGGCGCTGACGAAGAATCAGGTCATCAGTTTTATTCTGTCCGTGGCGGCCTGTGCGGTGCTGGTGTTTGCGGGCAATCCGACGACCCTTGATTACCTGTCGGCGAATGTGTCGGGGGCGGTGGTCGGGGTGGTGGAAAGCGTGAGTTTTCAATCGCACCTGGATTCCATGATGCGGGGCGTGGTGGAATTCAAGGATGCGGCTTACTTTGTTATTTTAATTGCGGCATGGGTCTATGCCTGCACACTGATTCTGGAAGAAAGGAAGGCACGCTGATGAACAGAGTCCTACGTGCAATTCTGGGAGTATTCTTTATCGCGGTGATCGCCGTTTCGGCGATCTGGATTACGCAGGATATGGGCAGCCGGATGCGGCTGGATATCACCGAGCGGAAGCTCTACACCCTCTCGGCGGGGACGCGGGAAATCCTGGCCGATATCAAGCAGCCGATTGCGCTGAAGCTTTTCTATACCAAGACCGCGGCCATGAAAGCCCCCGACCAGATTCGATTTTTCAACAACTACTATGCGTATGTCAAAGCGCTGCTGGAAGAGTACCAAATCCAGTCCGGGGGGAAAGTCAAGCTGGAGGTGATTGATCCGCGTCCCTACAGCGATGAAGAAATGGCGGCCATCCGCTACGGGCTGCGCCGGTTCAACATCACCGAGGAGGAAAGCTTTTTCTTCGGGCTGGTGGTGCAGACCCAGTTCGGCGTGACCAAGGCCATCGAATTCTTTTCGCCGGACCGGCAGGAGCTGGTAGAGTACGATATCAGCTACCTGATTGACACGGCTGTCACGCGGCAGAAAAAACGGCTGGGTGTGCTTAGTTCGCTGCCGGTGATGGGGGACTCGGATTACATGCTCCAGATGATGCAGATGCAGGGTCAGCAGGGGCGGCGTAAATGGGGCATTATCTCGCATTTGGAGAAACAATTTGACGTTACACCGGTGCCGGCGGATACCAGCGAAATTGCCGATGTCGATCTGCTGCTGGTAGTGCATCCCAAAGACCTTGCTGAAAAGACCCAGTTTGCGATTGACCAGTTTGTTCTCAGGGGCGGCAGGGCGATTGTCTGTGTGGACCCGTATTCCATTGCCGATGCGCCGGATATGCAGCAGCAGTTAAGCGGTGCCCATCAGGCCGGTTCCAACCTGCCCCGGCTGCTGAAGGCCTGGGGACTGGAAATGCCCGAGATGACATTCGCCGGGGATCGTGCACTGGCTCAGACGGGGGCACCGAATCCGGCCCAGCGGCCCGAGAAAATCCTCAGCATCATGAAACTGACCTCCGTGGAGTCGTGTTTCAACAAAGAAAACCCCATCAGCGCCGAACTGAACGAAGTCACGGTGGTTTTTCCGGGGGTTTTGAATGTGTTGGAATGGGAACCGAATGCGCCCTCGCTGGACCATATCCCGCTGCTGATGACGTCGAATCGAGGCAATAGCTGGACGGTGGAAAGTCCGTATGATCTGATGAATCCAAATTATCGGAAATTTATGCAGGATTTCAGGGATGGCGACAAGCCGGCGGTGATGGGATATCTGGTTACCGGCAATTTTTCAAGCGCCTTTCCTGACGGGATTGAAGTTGAAGATGCCGCCAGCGAACCCAACCCCCAGGAGCAAACTCCGGAGGAGGCCTCCAAAGAGCCGAAGACCCGGAAAATCACCGGGCTGACCGAGGCGGCCCAGCCCGGTGCGGTGGTGGTCCTGGCCGATGTGGACCTGCTCAGCGATATGGTGGCCTACCAGCGAACGTTTTTCGGGCTGGCCACCATGGGGGACAACAGCTCGCTTATTCTCAACGTTCTGGATAATCTGTCCGGTTCAGACCGCCTGATTTCGATCCGTTCCCGTGGCAACTACAAACGCCCCTTTGTGGTGGTGGATGACATCGAGGCACAGGCCGACGCGAATACGGCAGAAGAAGAGGCCGCGATTATGGCTCAAATCAAGGGCTTCGAACAGCAGCTGAATGAAAAGCTCCGCTCGCTGGAAGGCGACAACAGGGGGGAATTGATTAATCAGACCATTCTGCAGGAAAAGCAGCAGATCGAATTGAAGCTGCATGAGGCGGAGAAACGGCTGCGCGAAGTAAAAATGCAGAAACGCCAGCGGATTGAGGCGCTCAAGGAGAAAATGCGGTTCTACTGCACCATCCCCGGTCCGATTCTGACGCTGGTGATCGCCGTGATGCTGGGAATTTACCGTGCCGTCAAGCGGCGACGGTATATCAGTCACGCCAGTGATGCATAAAACTATGAATAGGAGAAACAGATGAGCGACAGGAAACTTGTCATTTTGGGGATTGCCGCGTTGATTATGGTCGGCTGGGCAATCCTGCAGAACCGTATCGGTCGGTCGGTCAATACCGCAAACTTCAGCAGTTCACCGCTGGTGGAGGGACTTCAAATCGATGCCGTTTCGGCGATTACGATTGCCGGCGAAAAAGGCGCCAAAACCGTTCACCTGGTTAAAAAGGACGGACTTTTTGTTGTGGCGGACAAGAATGATTACCCGGCGGATGTGAGCAAAATCAATGCCCTCATCAGCCAGTGCCTGGATATCCGTACGCATGAAAAAATCACATCGGATCCGGCCAACCATGCCGACCTGAAGGTGACCCCCGCAACAGCGCGCGCGGTTGTTTCGTTTCTGGATGGCGAGGGGAAGGAGATTGTGGGACTGGCCGTTTCGGACAGCGATGAAAAGGGCACCGGCTTTGCCCGCCTGCTGAGCGGCAATGAGGTCTATTCCATTCAGCAGACCCCCTGGATTGATGCGTCCGTGATGGGCTATGCAAACACGGCATTGGTGGATGTTCCGAAAGATAAAATCCTCAGTGTCGCGGTCCAGGCCTCCGATCAGGAATACATACTGCGCTCCTCGGAAGACGGCAGTGCCGTTCTTCTGGAGAATATGCCGGAAGGCAAACAGTTCAAGGGGACAACCTACAAGACGGTTTTCGGTGCGTTGAGTTCGCTGTCGTTTGAGGATGTAACCGCATCAGCAATCGCCCCCTCGGATATGCAGTTCGATTCTCTTTACCTTTGCAAACTGAAAGACCTGACGGTGTATAAACTGTCGCTGGCCCAAAAGGACGGCAAGACCTGGGCGAAGGTCTCGGCGGACTATCTGGACAAAACAGACGTTACAAAAACGGTTGGCCAGGTAGAGTCCGAAGAGGAATTGAAAAAGAAAGAGGCCAAACTGCTGGCAATCGATGCGGTCAATGCGTTTAACCAGCGGCATGAGGATTGGATATATCAGATTCCCTCCTATACAGCCGGCGATTTGACGAAGCCGCTGTCAGAACTGATTGAGGACCTTCCGGCCGGAGAAGAAGGCGCCGAAACGCCCAAAGAAGCCATTGAGACGGCTGCAGAACCTTCGGCAGAGCCAAATGCGGTTCAATAGATTTTCAGGCCGAACCCGCAAAACAAAAAGGGCAGAAACGGTCTTTGGCCGTTTCTGCCCTTTTTTACATCCCAAGCGTTAATTGGTCAATGAGCGGTTTGTTCGGGTCAACTTTGCCTGAAGGCCGTCCGGCTTTTTTGCGATCTTGCGAGAAGGGCTTTTCCTTCGGCTTGCCGGAGGTCTTGGCTGGCGGTTTCGGTTCCTGTTTTAATGTGGGTTTCGGCGTCTGTTTCGGCGCCGGTTCCTTCATGGACAGCTTAATGCGCCGTTTTTCGAGATCGACATCCAGCACCGTTACCTGCACTTTTTGGTGCACCTTGACGATGTCTGCCGGGTCTTTGACAAAGGCATCCGATAATTCGCTGATATGCACCAGTCCATCCTGATGCACGCCAATATCGACGAACGCTCCGAAAGCGGTAATGTTGGTTACAATGCCGGGCAGTTTCATTCCCGGCTTGAGGTCTTCGAGTTTAGCGATGCCATCGGCAAAGGCAAACGCTTCAAATTTTTCACGCGGGTCTCGGCCCGGCTTGCCCAGTTCGCTCAGAATGTCCGTCAGCGTTGGAAGCCCCACGGTTCCGGTAATGTAATCGTCCGGCTTGATCCGGTTTCTGTAGGAATCGACGCTCATCAGATCGCGTATCGTGCATTTTAAGTCGGATGCCATCTTTTCCACGATCCAATAACTTTCCGGGTGAACAGCGCTGGCATCCAGAGGGTTTGCACCGTTTCGTATCCGCAGAAAACCCGCGGCCTGTTCAAAGGCCCGCGGCCCCAGACGGGGGACCTGCATGAAGGCCTGGCGGGACTGGAAAGGCCCGTGCTCGTTGCGGTGATTGACGATGTTCTGGGCAAGCTGCGGCCCCAGGCCCGATACGTACATCAGCAGTTGTTTACTGGCGGTGTTGATTTCAACTCCCACTTTGTTGACGCAACTGATAACAACATCATCCAGGCCCTGTTTGAGCTGGATTTGATCTACATCATGCTGATATTGCCCGACTCCGATGGACTTGGGATCGATTTTAACCAGTTCGGCCAGGGGGTCCATCAGCCGTCTCCCGATGGAGACAGCGCCGCGTATGGTAATGTCTTCATCGGGGAACTCTTCACGGGCCGCCTCGGATGCCGAGTAAACCGACGCCCCGCTTTCATTGACCGTCAGGATGGTTATTTCCCGGGGCAGGCCGATACCGCGGAGAAATGTTTCCGTTTCCCGGCCGGCGGTACCGTTGCCGATGGCGACAGCCTGGATTTTATATTCCCTGCAGAGCCGGCGGATTGTGTCGGCGTCTTTTTGTGTCTGTTCGCTGCTGTGGTGGGGATAGATGACATCATGGCCAAGCAGTTTTCCCTGTTCGTTAAGCAGGACGATTTTGCAGCCGGTACGAAAACCGGGATCTACCCCGAGAACGCGTTTTTGTCCGAGGGGAGATGTCATGAGAAGCTGCTGGAGGTTTTCAGCAAAGATTCGAATGGCTTCCGAGTCCGCCCGTTTTTTTGTTTCCAGACGGACTTCCGTTTCCATGGATGCGGAAAGCAGCCGCTTGTAACCGTCTTCGATCGCCATTTCGACCTGCTTGGCACACGGGCTGTTGTTGCGGATAAACAAGCTCCTGAGAATCCCAATCGCCGCGTCTTCCGGAACGATGATTCGCAATGTCAAGAAACCCTCGTTCTCGCCTCGCCGCATCGCCAATATGCGGTGCGAAGGCGCCGAAGCCACCGGTTCCTTCCAGTCAAAATAGTTTTCGTATTTGCCGCCTTCCGCTTCCTTGTCTTTGATGACTTTGGAATGAAAGACGCCCTGTTCAAAATAAAGTTGGCGAATGTGTTCACGGGCGGTTTTGTCTTCGCTGATCTGTTCAGCCAGAATATCGCGCGCCCCCGCCAGGGCCTGTTCGATGTCCTCGACGCCTTTTTCCGGATCCACAAAAGCCGCGGCGGTGCCGGCCGGCTCAATGCTTTCCTCCTGGGCCAGCAGCAGGGTCGCCAGCGGTTCCAGGCCTTTCTCTTTGGCGACCATTGCGCGGGTTCGCCGTTTGGGACGATAAGGCAGATAGATATCCTCCAGCACGGTCATTCGCTGCGCCTGATTGATCTGTTCGGCCAGCTCCGGCGTCAGCAGGCTGCGTTCCGTCAGCGATTTAAGAATGGCCTGCTTGCGCTGCGTCAATTCCATAAGCCCAACCAGCCGATCTCGAATATGGGTTATGACCACCTCATCCAAACTGCCGGTGGCTTCCTTGCGGTACCGGGCTATAAAAGGAACCGTGGCCTCTTCGGCCAGCAATTTCGCAACGGCGGCCACCTGTTGAGGTTGAATAGTTAATTCAGATGCAATCCACTGAAAAAATTCCTGATTCATACGGTTCCTTTCATGAGTGAAAAGGTCCACAGCGGTGCCGGACGGTACTCCATAGTTTCAACATAAATGCCAGCGGTGGTTTCATCAATATCGGAGAATCTCGAAGGAGTTATTGCCTCAAGTAGGCCAGCCGTTCAGGGAGAGGAATATTGTTGCCGGAATTATCCTCGCCGTAGCCGGTTTCCGCCAGCAGCTGAATGTCCTGCAGGACGCGTTTGTCGCCGATAAAGACCGCCCGGATATCCGTTCCGCTGTCAATCTTTCCGATCATCTGCAATTTGGCGATTTCGTCGGTTACATGTTCCAGCAGCCTGGCATCGGGCGGATACGGTTTGTCTTCGATTTTCAGCGGCTGCTCATAGAGGATGACTTTGCCGCGGTCAGCCAGCGCCATGACGATGTTGCGAATGATGGTGCGAACATCGTGGTTGCCGGGCGCGGGGGGGACTAAATCAAGACAGATGATTTCCTGCGCCAGAGAACGGCGTTTATGCGCGTTGATTTTTTCATTGGCGCGAAACAGTTCCAGCGGCGAGCTGGCGTCATAAGTGTCGTCCCCCATTTTCATTTTCACATCGCTGCCGTAATGCAGCACCAGCTTGGAGATCAATGTGGATGGACGCACATGAAATCCGCGGTATTGAGGAACGGGCACTTCAATGTGTCCTATTTCGATATAGCGTTTGAGCATGTCCTGGCAAAGCAGCTCGGCGCAGCCCAGATACTGGGAAACGAAACTGATACAGTAATTAATCAGGATGTCCAGCAGCTTTTCGGGCTCGATCAGACGTTTGCTGATGTTGATAGCCGGCTGTGCCGAAGGGCTGGCGTGCCGTTCATAATAATGCGCCAAATCGCGGGCCGTTCTTAATAAATGCAGAACGACGCTGATGTGCCCGCGAAGAACGGGTAAATCCTTGTCGAAAACCTCCGTTTCGGTGGTTGAAACATACGTATCGTACAGCGATTGCAGGTTGTGGAACCGCAGTTCGAGCGATCGCAGTTTTTCTTCGCTGACAGAGCCGGTTAATTCGCACAAATATGCCCGTGGTTCGGTGTAGCGGCTCGGCAGGGCCTTGCGGCTTTCGGCGGCCAGATTCAGGAATGCGGTCGCCAGCAGGGTAACGGTTTGCGATACCGTTTCGATTTTTCGCATCGCCAGGTCATGTGGAAGACGGCCCGGGGGAAGCACTTCGCCAAAGTGTATTTCAACTCCTGCCGTGTCTTCCGTGTGAAGTTTCAGTTGCCCGGCGACATCCAGAAGGCGCTGCGCGGCGTCGATCAAAATTTGCTCGCAAAGGGATAACGTTTCTTCCGTCCGCTTGGCAAAGTCCTGTTTAACGGGAAGCAGGCGATAGGCGGGAATGGAATGCTGGATATGCAGCAGTTCATAACTGACATTGGAAAACAGCTTGATCGCTGCCGTCAATGACCGAAAGCGTGCCCAGCGGCAGTTATTCCGGGCGCCATAGGAGTCCA
Source organism: Planctomycetales bacterium (assembly GCA_022615575.1). GTDB lineage: Bacteria > Planctomycetota > Phycisphaerae > Sedimentisphaerales > Anaerohalosphaeraceae > 4572-13. The sequence continues at coordinate 4,045 of JAKEGM010000057.1, read as the reverse complement.
GCAGTTCCTCGATCTGAGAAGATTGCGACAGCAGTTCCCCTAACAGGGGGCGGGTTAAACTCTTCTGTTGGCCGGTGCGTCGAGCCAGATAACCGGCAGCCGTTAAATACCGCTTAACCCTGCCGGCTATCAGCGTCTTAAAGTCATCATACGATATTGTTACAGGACCCATAGTTCTCGGTCTTCTTCAAAATTCGCCTTAAACCATACATTGTAACCGACTTAGATAAAAAATGCAAGAAGCTGTATTGGCGATTTTTCAGATGTCGAATTCAGCAACCAGAAATGTGTGGTCGCTGGGCTTATCCCACTCACGCGGCGCGGTGTCAATCCGGCAATCTGTACATTTGTCGGCCAATGGGGAAGTCGCCATAATGTAATCCAGACGCCATCCGAGATTCCGCTTAAGCGAGTTCGGGACTCGGTAATCCCAAAATGTATAGTACCCCGGTTCGGTGTGTTTTTTCCTGAAGATATCGATAAATCCCCACTGCATCACCTCGTCCAGCGCCTTTTGCGCCGGCCCACAGAAACAGACATGACCCCGCAATCCGGCTGGATCATAGACATCAATATCTTCACGGGCGACATTCAAATCGCCTACCCATACGATTGGCTGTTGGGGTGTATGATGCCTCTCAAAATACTGGCGAAGCCAGCCAAGCCAATTCAATTTATATCGGAACTTATCGGAGTCCACGTCCATGCCTTGAGGGATATAGGTATTAACAAGAATGATGTTCCCGATTTTGGCTTTGAGAAAACGCGCCTGGTCGGCCGGGTCCTGTTCCAGTTTTAGAACGATGTCTTTCGGAGGTTTTTTACTTAAAATCGCCACCCCATTGTAGCTTTTTTGACCTCGAAAAATTGTCTTGTAAGCGGTTTTTTCCAGTTCTGACAGCGGAAAATCCGCATCTTGCACCTTGGTTTCCTGAATGGCAAGGATGTCCGGTTGCTGCAGGGCTAACCATTTGAGGAGAACATCCATACGGCTTCGGATCGAATTGGCGTTAAATGTTGCGATTTTCATGGTTTATGCCGGTTATGTATCCTACAAAAGAAGATAAAATGATTATAGAATTATCAAAAATACTGTCAACAAAAAAAGGGAATAATAAGGTTTTAATTGAAATTGGGAGAAATTTTGTGCAAAATGTTACAACAAGGCGTAGTATAATATAAACTACTAAAGCAATAGGATATTAGGAGAAAATAATATGAAGTTATCGTCAAGAACAAGATATGGCATGAGAGCAATCCTCGAATTAGCCATGGAGTACGGCAAGTCGCCTCTTCAAATTAAGTCGATTGCACATCGAGAAGACATTTCGAATAAATATCTGGAGCAACTCATTGCAATGCTCAAGTCGGCAGGGCTTGTCCGCAGCGTTCGCGGTCCTCGGGGGGGCTATTCACTGGCAAAGCCGCCCGCCGAAATTCGACTTAAGGATATCTTCTTGACCCTTGAAGGGCCGATGGTGCCGGCCGAATGTTTCGAACATTCGGAGTATTGTCCCGGCTGTACGGATTGTGCGACTCGCCAGATATGGCAGAAACTGCAGAATGCGATTCTCGGCGTGCTTGAATCCGTAACATTGGCGGATCTGATCGATCAATCAATTCGTTCCAAGAAAATGACAAACTATCACATTTAAACCCTGCTCTGCCGGAATGAATGAGGATGAACAGAATCTATGAGGACATAACTGCCACTGTGGGACGGACGCCGCTGGTCCGGCTTAAGCGCATGGCCGGTCGGCACGCCGCAGTACTGGCAAAGATGGAGTCGTTTAACCCGTGCAGTTCAGTCAAGGACAGAATCGCCGTTTCCATGATTCAAAGGGCTGAGCAGCAGGGGAAAATCAACAAGGAAACGGTGCTTATCGAGCCGACCAGCGGCAACACCGGTATCGGACTGGCGTTTGTCTGTGCATCGCGAGGATATCGGCTGATTCTGACGATGCCGGAGTCGATGAGCGTTGAACGCCGCAAACTGCTGAAAATCCTGGGAGCCGAGATTGTTTTGACGTCGGCAGTCCTGGGAATGAAAGGGGCGGTCGAAGAGGCCCAAAAGCTGCATCAGCGCATTCCCAATTCGCTGGTCCTGCAGCAGTTTGAAAACGAGGCAAACCCTGATGCGCATCGCCAGACGACGGCCGTGGAAATATGGGATGACACCGATGGCAATATCGATATGTTGGTTTCTGCCGTTGGAACCGGCGGCACCATTACGGGGTGCGGCGGGTATTTAAAACAGCAGAAGCCGACGATTGAAATTATTGCGGTTGAACCGGCCGATTCGCCTGTGCTTTCCGGCGGAAAACCCGGCCCTCATAAAATACAGGGTATCGGCGCCGGCTTTATTCCGGATGTCCTGGATACCCGGATTTATGACAGGGTCGTCACCGTCACCAATGGCGAAGCCATTGAGGCCGCCCGCAATCTGGCGCGGCAGGAAGGTATTCTGGCCGGCGTCAGTGCCGGTGCGGCTTGTCATGTGGCCGTGGAACTTTCCAAGCAGCCGCAAAACGCTGGCAAGACCATTGTTTTTATCATGTGTGATACGGCCGAACGGTATTTATCCACGGAGTTGTTTGCGCACCTGTCGCAGTAGCGAAGACGGCAAAAACCATGAAAGAAACGGATTTGACGCATCTCGATTTTGAAAAACTGGCCGATGAAATTGTTTCCACCTACCAGGGGGATTCCGGCATCAACTTTATTGATGTTCGCAATCTGCCGGTCAGAGAGAAGATCATCCATATCCTTGATCTGCTGATAGAGATAATGTTTCCGGGTTATACCGGCCGCCGAAAAATAACGCGGGATAATGTTCGGTCGGTTGTGCATGAACTTCTCGTTGTATTGCGGCGAGAACTGAGTGAGCAGATCGAATTGGCGTTGCGGCATCAGTGCCGGATGAAAGAGTGTCCCACATGCGATTGCACGGTGCTGGCGGCCAACAATGCCGGCGCCCTGCTCCGGTGCATCCCGCATATTCGGGAAACACTGAAGACGGACATACAGGCGGCATTCGATGGAGACCCGGCCGCCCAATCCTTTGAAGAGATTGTCATCAGTTATCCCTATATTACGGCGATTTCGATTCATCGGATTGCGCATGAACTGTACCGGCTGGAAGTGCCGCTGCTCCCGCGGATAATGAGTGAATGCGCCCATTCGCGAACCGGTATTGACATTCATCCCGGCGCACGGATTGGACGGTATTTTTTCATTGACCACGGGACAGGCGTGGTCATTGGCGAAACAGCGGTCATCGGCGATTATGTCAAAATTTACCAGGGGGTTACGGTGGGGGCGATTAGTTTTCCGCGGGATGAGCGAGGCCTGATTATTCGCGGCCAGAAACGGCATCCCACGCTGGAAGACAATGTCACGGTGTATGCGGAAGCGACCCTTCTGGGGAACATAACCATCGGCAAAGGTGCGGTGATTGGAGGAAACGTCTGGATTCGTGAGTCCGTACCGCCGGGAACGGTTGTGATGATTCCTGTGCCGGAGTCATTATACAAAAAAGTGGATCGCAGGAAGAAATCGCAGGCCGGAGCGGACCGTGAGCGCAAACCTGATTGACACGATTGGGACATTGAAAAAACATCGCAATGCGGTCATCCTGGCACACAATTATCAGCCGGGTCCGATCCAGGATATTGCCGATTTTACGGGGGATTCGCTGGGGCTTAGCGTTCAGGCGTCCCGAACCGATGCGGACGTAATAGTTTTTTGCGGTGTGCGGTTTATGGCCGAGACAGCGGCTATTCTGTCGCCGCACAAAACGGTGCTGCTGCCGGAGAAAACCGCCGGCTGCCCCATGGCCGATATGATTAGCGTCTCGCAGCTGCAGGAACTGAAGAGCCGGCACCCCGATGCGCTGGTGGTCTGTTATGTGAATTCGACCGCCGAAGTCAAGGCGATGAGCGATTACTGCTGCACCAGCGGCAATGCCCTTGAATTGGTATGCTCATTGCCGGCGGATCGCGACATCATCTTTGTACCGGATAAAAATCTCGGCGGCTTTATTGTC
>JAKEGM010000056.1 GCA_022615575.1 Planctomycetales bacterium | reverse complement strand
CAATTCGTTTTTGTCTTGGCATAATAAGGCATTATAAAATGAAAAATCAGTGTGTCAACCTAAAAAAGGTGTCTGACCCCTTAAGCTTGTTATCGGCGTATGTAATCCGAATCCGTTGTCCTTGGGTGGTGTCGGTCCGGAGGATTTGGTCGCCGTAGCGAATCACGCAGGGATTTCCTCGTCGGCTGTAAAGTGTTGCATCGGTGAGTTTGCCGTTCTTCCATTCCATATCCGCGACAAATCCCCCGCGGGCGCAGAGTCCCGTCACTCGTCCGTTGCCCCATTCCGCCGGCAGCGCTGGAAGCAGATGGATTTGCTCCGCGTGACTTTGCAGGAGCATTTCGGCGATGCCTGCGGTGCCGCCGAAATTGCCGTCTATCTGAAATGGGGGGTGGTTGTCAAACAGATTGGACAGTGTGGATTTCTGCAGAAGAGCAACCAGGTTTTCCCACGCCTTCTGCGGTTCCCCAAGACGGGCCCAGAAATTGATAATCCAGGCGCGGCTCCAGCCGGTATGACCGCCGCCGTGAGCCAAACGATAGTCGATGCTTTTGCGGACGGCCTTCACATAGTCGGGGCTTTTTACATCCGTATATTGAAAACCGGGGTGGAGGCCGTACAGGTGGGACAGATGGCGGTGTCCCGGTTCGGCCTCCGGGTATTCGCGGCTCCATTCCATCAGCCGGCCGTCCGAAGCAATGCGGGGAAGGGCCAGGTTGTTCATGGCCTCGGCAACCCGGCGAGTGAACTCGTCGTTGATGCCGAGCCGTTGGGCGGCCTCAAGGACATTGGTGAAGTTTTCCCAGATAATTTGCTGGCTCATGGATGGCCCCATATCCACGCTGGCATAACCGCCGCCGGGAGAGACAAAGGAGTTTTCCGGGGAATTGGAGGGGCCGGCGACGAGTTTGCCGGTCTTGGGGTCCGGCACCAGAAAGTCCAGGTTGAACAGGGCCGCTTCTTTGAGTATCGGCCAGGCGCGATCGTTCAGGAAATTCATATCGCCTGTAAAGCGGTATCGTTCCATGTAATGGGCGGTGCACCATGTCAGCCCCATCGGCCACATGGCCCATTGAGGATGGCCGGCGGGATCGGTCCAGTGCCAGACATCCCCTTCAACATGGCCGACAAAACCCCTGCATCCGTAAACGGTCTGCGCGGTTTTGCGTCCGGCCGGCACATAGGCATCGATGTAATCAAAAAACGGCTCATGACATTCCGACAGGTTTGTCACCTCCGCAGGCCAGTAGTTCATCTGGATATTGATGTTGGTATGATAGTCGGCGTTCCAGGGGGCCTCCAGTGAATCATTCCAGATGCCCTGCAGGTTCGCCGGCAGACAGCCGGGCCGGGAAGAACCGATCAGCAGGTAGCGGCCGTATTGGAAATAGAGAACGAACAGTCCCGGGTCCGAGGCGCCTTTTTTCAGTTCCTCCAGCCGGACATCCGTCGGTTTTTTATCCTGCGGTGAATCTCCAAGCCAAAGCTGACACCGCCGAAACAGTTCTTGATGCCGTTGAACGTGATCCTGCCGCAGTTGGGCGGGCGTTTTTTGTGCAGCGACGGCAATTTCTTTCCGGCAGCGTTCCGCCAGGTCGTCTGTTCGGGGGCTGGAAGGATCGGCGGCATTGTAGTCGGTTGCCGCCGCCAGGAACAGGATAACCTCATCGGCCTTTTCTATCGACAGAGAATTGTTGTCGATGATGCTTTTGCCCCCCGTCAGTCGGACATTCAGTCGGGCCAGATACCGGACGCCCTTGTGCTGGCCTTTTTGACTGACCTGCCCCGACATTTGCAGGGTTGTATTGTCGAGTGCGGTTGTCTCAAAGTCAGCATGGCGGTTGAGCGTGACTTTCAGGGTCAGCGACCCCGGTTTATCGCCGCGCAGCACAACCACCAGGACATTGTCAACGGGGGACGAGAAAACATCCCGGCTGTAGCGGACGCCGCTAAGGGTGAATGTCGTTGCGGCAATGGCCGTGTCGATGTTTAATTCTCTGCGATATGCCGTGGCGGACTCTTGGGGCAGAGCAAAATCCAGGGTTAAATCCCCCAGCGTCTGGTGGCTGCGCGGACTGATGCGAGTCCCTATAAATCGCTCCATCAGGAGGCGTTCCGCTTCGGCGTGCTTGCCTTCAAAAAGAAGCGTGCGAATTTCCGGCAGCGCCTCTTTGGCTCCATCCGGCGCTTTGGGTACGGGGGGGCCGGCCCAGACTGATTCTTCGTTAAGCTGGATTTTTTCCTGATGGATGCCCCCGTAAACCATTGCGCCAAGCCGCCCATTGCCGACGGGAAGCGCCTCAACCCATTTTTCCGCCGGCTGCTGATACCACAACATCAGCCCGTCTGTCTGCGGCGGCCGCGAGTGTTCAGATGACATCGCAGGGACAATGGTCAGAAGGGTGGGCAAAAATCCAATTATCAGAGCCGTAGATTTCGATTGCATGGTTCCCTCGTAAATCAAAACGATAGTGCGGTTTTTGAAAATTGATTTTCATCTGTTGGCAAACCGCTGTCAATAGAATTTTCTCCCAAATCCGGTTTGGGAGGTGTATGATCCGATGGATTCGATAATGCCGGTGCCTGCCGGAGAGGTGCTGGTTTCCATGCTTTGGGGACTTTAAAACGCGATAAAAAGTTTCGAATAACGAAAAAATATGTGCAGAGGGAGAGTTTTCGAGACGATAATTATCAAATGAAAGCCATATGAAGATAAAGGGAAATCTATGAATACGTTAGGTTTAGTTGGTGCGGGAAATATAGGCGAAGCGCTCATCCGGGGGGTTTTGTCTTCCCAGCTGTATTCTCCCGCCGACGTGATGGCATCGGATGTGCGTCCCGAGCGGCTGGACTATATCGCCAGGGAGTACGGCATTAAAACCACACAGGACAATCTGGAATTGGTTAACCACGCCAGTGTCCTGATTCTCTGTGTCAAACCGCAGCAAATTGCCCGGATGCTTGATGGGATTTCGGGCAAAATCAGCGCCGAAACACTGGTCATTTCAATTGCGGCAGGGATAACGACAACCTATCTGATTAAACGGCTGGGTGATATACAAATCATTCGGGCGATGCCGAATACCCCTGTGATGGTTGATGAGGGAGCTACGGCCCTGTATTCTGCCACCGCAAGGAAAGAGGGCCTGGACCATGCAATCCGGCTGTTCTCGGCGGTCGGCAAGGCGATTGTGGTGGATCGCGAAGAATTGATTGATGCGGTTACGGCCGTCAGCGGGTCCGGGCCGGCGTATTTCTTCCTCTTGATGGAGGAAATGGTGACGGCCGCGCTCGAATTGAATATCCCAGCCGATATAGCCGAAGCCCTGATATTTCAAACGGCGCGGGGAGCCGGTGTGCTGGTCAATCAGGCCTATGCGCGGGGAGAAAGCCCCGCCGAGCTTCGCCGAAAAGTTACATCCCCTCGGGGGACGACTGAGGCGGCCATCCATGTTTTCCTGGAGCGGGATTTTGGCGGAACCATCTTTGCCGGCATCAAACGGGCGCGTGACCGCAGCATTGAATTATCGCGCGAGGTGGAACAGGGAAATTAAAGGCAAAAAAACCCCTGCCGGCAAGGCAGGGGTTTTTTATTTATTCCTGTTCCATAAAGGGGTAGCGGTAATCGGTGGCGGGGATGAAGTTTTCCTTAATCGCTCGTACCGAGATCCATCGCTGCAGGTTCAGCATCGAACCAGCCTTATCGTTGGTTCCGGAACCGCGAGACCCGCCGAACGGCTGCTGCCCGACGACGGCTCCCGTGGGCTTGTCGTTGATATAAAAGTTTCCGGCGGCGTAACGCAGCTTGTCCACGGCCTTCATGACCGCATACCGGTCTCGGGCAAAGACGCATCCCGTCAGCCCATACGCGCTGGTTTGATCGCACAACTGCAGCGCTCTTTCATAATCGCCGTCCTCATAGATATAAGCCGTCAATACCGGCGCAAAGATTTCTTCTGTCAGGGATTTGTATGCCGGATTTGTGGTGAGAATCAGGGTTGGCTCGATGTAGTAGCCGGCGGAATCATCACAGCCGCCTCCGCACTGAATTTCGGCGTCGGGGGCGTTTTGTGCATGGGTTATGTAGTTTCGGGTATTGTCAAACGATCCCTTGTCAATAACGGCGTTCATGAAATTGCTGAAGTCCTGCACAGGTCCCATTTTGACGCTCTTGATCTGATCGACCAGGTCGCTCCGGATTTGCGACCACAGATCCCGGGGCAGATACATCCGTGAAAGCGCCGAACACTTCTGGCCTTGATATTCGTAAGCGCCGCGAACGATTGCCGCAACGAGGGCTGCGGGATCGGCGGACTCATGGGCGACCAGAAAATCCTTGCCTCCGGTTTCGCCGACGATTCGCGGATATGTTCGATAGTTTTGGAGATTGCTTCCGATAGAGGACCACATATTCTGGAATACTTCGGTGCTTCCGGTAAAGTGCAGCCCCGCAAAGAGCGGCGATGCCAGAGCCGGTTTTCCGACTTCCGAACCGGAACCGGGAATGAAATTGATCACCCCGTCAGGCAGGCCGGCTTCCTGGAGAATTTTCATAATAAAATAGGCCGCATAGACGGCGGTTGACGCTGGCTTCCACAGGACAGTATTTCCCATCATGGCTGGGGCCGTTGGCAGGTTGCCCCCGATGGATGTGAAGTTAAACGGGGTAACCGCAAAAACAAATCCTTCGAGGGGGCGATATTCGACATAGTTCAAGGTGCCGGCGGAGGAGTGAAGGGGCTGGTCCTTGTATAATTCCTGCATAAAATAGGGGTTGAACCTCCAGAAATCGATCAGCTCGCAGGCGCTGTCGATTTCGGCCTGAAAGGCATTTTTGCTTTGATTGAGCATGGTAGCCGCATTCAGGGTATAGCGGTACTTGGTGGCAAGCAAATCAGCGGCTTTGAGGAAAATGGAAGCCCGCTGCGAAGCGGGCAGGGCCTGCCAATCGCCTTTGGCTTTCTGGGAAGCGTCGATTGCCATTTGGACTTCTTTTTTGCCGGCCAGATGATAGGTGGCCAATGTTTTCTGGTGATTATGCGGCTGAATGCATTTGCCGAGATGGCCGGTTTTTATCTCTTTTCCGCCGATGATCAAAGGGATTTCGAACGGTTGCGACTCAAGCCGCTTCAACTCCTTTTTCAGGAGCGTCCTTTCGCGCGTTTGAGGGGCATAGGAATAGACCGCTTCATTGAGCGGCTTGCCGATATTGCTCACGGTATTCTGCACACTTAAATCCTTTCAATAAGATGTAATTTTATGACAATGGCACGGACTACGATAGCCGAAAATTAAAAGGGAAAGGGAGCGGAATTTCAAGAAAAATATGGAAATTAAAAGAGGCCTCCGGAAATATCAGAAATGGCCCGCGGCGGCAAAACAAACCGCAATTTTTTCCCCCGAGCCGCTGCTGGGGAAAAATGAGAATCAGATAAGAGAGAATCCCCTCCCTGGATATCCGGGAATCCTCATTCAACGACAATCGCTTCGACGGGACATTCGTCGGCGGCCTGCTGGACGAGGTCTTCCAGTTCCGCCGGCACTTCGCTGACGGCGACTTCGGCGATTTGGCTGCCCATCTGAAAAACCTCCGGGCAGGTATCCACGCAAAGACCGCAGGCGGTGCAGCTATCTTCGACTCGTACGAACATGGTTTTCTCCTTGTAAAGGTGTAATCTTGTCCAAAATCCAGGGCCTCCGGCAATTTTATACAGTATATCCGATTTTATGCCGAAGGGAATGTTTTTTGTTTTTTTTGCTGGAAATATCGGGTTTTTATAGTATAAGTGTCCTCTCCTGATTTGCAGGGCGGATGTCAGCATTCAATAAGGGTCGGGTCCCATGCAAGCATCGGGCGTGAACCGGGTCAGGCGGGGAACCGAGCAGCCATAAGCGTTACCGGTGTTGTGTGTGGTCAACCCGACCACCTTTTTTGTTTTCGATTTCCAATTTTCTATTTTCAATTGATTTTCATGCGTTTGTGAGTTAAGGTGTCCGCCGGAACTTCAACTGGAAATTGCTTGAAACGGGAAATCCGCGATGTCATATACAGTTATCGCACGAAGATATCGGTCGCAGACATTTGACGACGTGGTCGGGCAGGATGCCGTTGCGCGGACATTGAAAAATGCGATTCAAATGGGGCGGGTGGCGCATGCCTACCTCTTCTGCGGCACACGCGGGGTGGGCAAGACCACGATGGCCCGGATTTTGGCCAAGTCGCTCAACTGCCTCAAAGCCGACGGCCCCACGATAACCCCGTGCCTCAAGTGCGACAGTTGCGTGTCGGTCAATACCGGTGACGACATCGACGTAGTCGAGATTGACGGCGCTTCAAATAATAAGGTCGAAAATGTCAGAGAATTGATTTCGAATGCGGTCTATCGACCTGCGCGGGCCCGTTTTAAGATTTATATCATCGATGAAGTTCACATGCTTACCGACAGCGCCTTTAACTCGCTGTTAAAAACATTGGAAGAGCCGCCGGACCATGTCAAATTCATTTTTGCCACGACTGAGCCAAATAAGGTTTTGGCAACGATTCAGTCACGCTGTCAGCGGTTTGATTTTCAGCATATCAGCGCCGAGGTTATCGGCCAGCAGCTGGAAAAAATCCTGCGTGATGAAAAAATCAAGTATGAGAAGGACTTGATTGTTTATCTGTCGCGTCTGGCCGATGGCTCGATGCGGGATGCGCTGAGCCTATTGGATCAGCTCATCAGTTCCGGCGTACAGCCGTTGACGGCCGGCCAGCTCAGCGAGCTGATGGGTGTTCCCGACCGCCAGAAAGTGCTGAACCTGCTGACAGCGATTGCCGGCCATGATGGGGCGGCGGCGCTGGAGGCCATTGACCACTTGCTCCAGAGCGGGCAAAGTTCGGTCCAGATTTGCGATTTATTAATCGAGCATATGCGAGATATCATGGTGTTCCGCTGTGCCGGCCCGGACAGCAGGGTTCTGGTTTTGACCCGGGAGGAAAAACAGCAGCTTGGCCAGATTGCCGAAGCGTTTGATATTGCCTCGCTGGTGTACAATATTACGGCATTGGAAAAGCTTCGCTGGACGCTTCGCAACAGCGAAACCAGCCGGGCTTTGCTGGAGGCCTCGCTGCTGCGGCTGGCCCTCAGCGAACATTTCATCGGCCTTGACCAGCTTCGCGGCCAGCTCGGGGGAGGCAGCAGCGCAAAAAAAAAATGGATAACCGATAGTCCGGCAGCGCCTCCGGGATTGGCGCCCGCACCTTCTTCTCCGCACCCATCCGTTACAATACAGCCGGACCTGGATTCTCTTGCGTCATCCTGGCAAGCCCTTGTTGCTCAATGTGCGCAGACCGATGCCGGTTTAGGGGCTTTTCTGGCTCAGGCACATCCGGTTTCGTACAGAGATTCTGTTCTTCTAATTCAATTCGGACGCAACGGACAAGGGCAGTTGGCCAAAAATATGTGTGAACGCAAATTGGAAACTGTTGAGAAGATAATATCGCAGGATGTGGGGGCAACGGTCAAGGTTCGCACGGAGTTGGGTGACGAAAAAGCGGCTGCGCCCGAAAAAAAAGCGGCTGTTCCGGCGGAATTGGCTTTGCCGGTCAATCGTCAGCAGCGGCAGGAGGTTCTCAACGACCCGGCGGTGCAAATGGTTCTCAAGGGTCTGGATGCTTCGCCGGTCGAGATACAAAAAGTGGATACAGTCGAGGAAACAGCGGATACGGAAGGAATACTTCCCGAAGGAATGGAATAGCGTATGAATCCTGCTTATACAAAGTCGCTCAATGAATTGATTGAGCAGTTTGCCAAACTGCCGGGCATTGGCCCCAAGACAGCCGAGCGGTTGGCGTTTTATATTCTCAAAACCCCGGCGCCGCAGGCGCTCGCCCTGGCCCAGGCGATTTCGGATGTCAAAACCCGTATTCATCAATGCCGGGTTTGTTTTAATCTGGCCGAAACGGAGGTCTGTTCGATTTGTTCAGATTCCCGCCGGGATCAGTCGGTGATTTGTGTGATCGAACAGCCCAAGGATGTCATCAGTTTGGAAAAAACGGGTCTGTGTAAATGGGTCTATCATGTCCTAAATGGGCACATTGCGCCGCTGGAAGGGACTGAACCGGATGACTTGACGATTGACGCGCTCCTCAAACGCGTCCGGGGCGGGGCTGTTAAAGAGGTCGTTATGGCAACCAACCCAAACCTCGAAGGGGATGGGACATCACTCTATATTCATTCGCTCCTGAATCCGTTAAATGTGAAGATAACCCGGCTGGCGCGGGGGCTTCCAAGCGGTTCAACCATCGAATTTTCCAGTGGTTCCATCCTGTCGGACGCTATCCTGAACCGAGGGGAATTTTAATTTTTTTGAGAATTTTTGGGTTATGGCATAGATTTTGCTATCTCTTTTTGGTATAATATGAGGAACGTTCGGGCGACAGCGGGTCTGTCTGGGGTTTGGGTTTAGTTCAACACGCGTGGCGGAGATAACGATGAAGTTTTCCATGTCTGGTCAAATGCGGATGGAGCAGAAGATGAAACTGGCTCCGCGGATGATCCAATCCATGGAGGTACTGCAGCTTCCCATGCTGGCGCTGCAGGAAAAAATCGAAACCGAACTGAACAGTAATCCTGTTTTGGAAATGACCGAAAACCGCGACGAGCGGGTCGAGACGGCCCCTGCCGACACGGCAACAGTTTCACAGGAACGCGAACTGGTGGTGCGCGAAGATGCTGACTATGTCGAGGATTTTCAGCGGCTGGAAAGTATCAGGGATGATTTCGGCGACTATAACAACAGCGATGAGCCGGCCTCTTACCGGTCGGCCTATCTGGCGGGCAGCCGGGGGGATCCCGACAAGAAAATGGAAGCGCTTCAGAATACCGCCGCACAGGAACAATCACTGCATGATTCCCTGAAAGATCAGTGGCGAATGACGGACGCCGAGCCGCTGGTCAAGGCCGCCGGCGGCCTGATTATCGACTATCTGGATGAAAAGGGCTATTTGTCCGTTCGTCTTGAACAGCTTCACAACAAGGACAAGCATGAATTTGGACTGGAGCATTTACAGCAGGCGCTGGAATTGATTCAGAAGCTTGAACCGGCCGGCATCGGAGCGAAGGACCTGCGTGAATGCCTGCTGATTCAGATGCGTCAGTTTCCGGAGGACATGTCGTTTGAAATGCGGATGGTTCAGTCCTGTTGGGATGAACTTTTGGAAAACCATCTTCCGTCCGTTGCAAAGAAGATGAAATGTTCGGTCGAACAGGTCAATCGCGCCGTTGGACGGATGAGTAAACTGGACACATCGCCGGGATTGCGGGTAGGACCCGATGAAAACCACCCGATTGCCGCCGATGCGGTCATTGAGCCGGATGAGCAGGGGGGATATGCCGTTCGTCTGATTGATGCACGGCTGCCGAATCTGCGGGTTAGTGACTTCTACCAAAAAATGGCGCACGATCGTCAGATCGATGAGCAGACCCGCCAGTTTCTCCAGAAGAACATTCGTTCCGCCCAGTGGTTTATGGATGCGATCCAGCAGCGCAAACAAACGCTTCAGCGGGTGGTTAGCGCGATTGTCAGGCATCAGCATGATTTTTTTGACAAGGGCAAGCTCTACCTTCGGCCGCTGCCGATGGCGACGATTGCCGACGAAATGGGGGTACACATCGCGACGATTTCGCGGGCAGTTTCAGGCAAATATGTGCAGTGTCCGCAGGGGATCATTCCGCTGCGCAGTTTTTTCAGCGGCGGCATGGAAGACAAGAGCGGCCAGGAACACAGTTGGGATGCGGTTAAGGCCAAACTTCAGGAAATCGTAGATCAGGAAGACAAGTCCGATCCCCTCGGCGATGATGCGATTCGGGAAAAACTCGAAGCGGCGGGGATGGGTAGCATTGCCCGCCGAACAGTTGCCAAATACCGTCAGCTGCTGAATATCCCGACGGCCCGCTTTCGGAAAAAATACTGATGCAGCGAAAGAACCGACGCCGGTCGTTTTTATGCCTTTTGGAAGTGAGATGGATTATTTTTCTTTTGTGCAGCAGTAGATCATTGCGGGGGGAACGTTTTTCCAGATAACCTTGGACATCTGAACTGACCCAAAGATATGATGCAGCTGTTCCCGGAACCGTTTTGCGCCCGGCATTCCCAGGGCATGGATATATCCAAAGGATGCAAATTTCCCTCCCGGCTTTAAGACGGCGAGGGCCTCCTCCAGAATATCATCCTGAAGCTGGGGTTCAAAGCTGGCCCACGGAAGTCCCGAGATAATGCAGTCGGCGGCTTCAAGCTGATGGGCCTTCATGATGCGCCGGATTTTCTGCGCAGAACCCGCCGTGATGATGGCCCGATGAAACTTTTTTCGAAGCAGCAGGGCCATGCCGGCATCCGCCTCAACCGCCAGCAGACGGGCATCCCGCGGCATCTGTGCAAGAATTTCTTTCGTGAAGGCCCCCGTTCCCGGACCGAATTCCACGATGGTTTTGGATTGTCGGACCTGTGCCAGATGTACAATCTCCCGGGCCAGAAAAGGACTGCTTGGCGTAATCGCCCCAATCTGACGCGGGGAACGGAGAAACTTCCCCACAAAAACAACCTGTCGCTGTACTGCCCGAATCATTATACGTGCAAACCCGGTTGACCATTTTAATAAATTTAGAAAGATGCATTATAACGGTGTTTTTGGCAAAGGCCAGTCCCAAATTGATAAAGTTCTTGCATTTCAGAAAACTCCTTTATAGGATGTTTCGTATACAAAACAGTGTCAGGGGAGCGATGGGCGATACCCAGAGCTGAGAGTCCGCGGCAAACGCCGCAAGACCCTTTGAACCTGATCCGGTTAATGCCGGCGAAGGGAGGCACAAAAAAGCAATAATGTGCGCCCCTGGTGGAATTCTGACAGGGGCTTTTTGTTGGTTATGCCTGAAATTAAGACAATTGGCGACATTAAGAGCCGCATTATCGGCTTTCAAGCCAATGTTTAGGAGCGGTACATGACGCCGCATGTATTTTATGAGTTAAAGAATGCTGTTGTAGGGATTGCCGGATTGGGCGGCCTGGGATCCAATGTGGCCGTTGCGCTGACGCGGCTTCAGGTGGGCAAACTGATTTTGGCGGATTTTGACAGTGTCGAACAGAGCAACCTGAACCGGCAGAACTACTTTGCCGACCAGATTGGACTACACAAGGTGGATGCGACATTGACCAATCTTCGCAGAATTCATCCTCAAGCCGGTCTGCTGGGGCACAGGGTTCGATTGACGCCGGAAAATATACCCGTCATCTTCAAAGACTGTCATGTGATTGCCGAATGTTTTGACCGAGCCGATCAAAAACAGATGATTGTCGAAACGGTGTTGACCCGGATGAAGGATGTCACGGTTGTTTCCGTCAGCGGCCTGGCCGGGTATGGCCGAAGCAATGAGATTGTAACCCGGCGGATTTCGGATCGCCTGATTCTGGTAGGGGATGCCATAACAGGAACAGGGCCTGGTATCCCGCTGACGGCGCCGCGGGTCGGCATCGCCGCCTATCATCAAGCCAATGCGATTACCGAAATCCTGCTTGACGAACGGCGTACCCTGTTGCTCAAGAGGTCCGTATGAATGCCATTTTGAAAATCAACGGCCAGGAAAAGACCTTCGAAGGCGGACTGCCCGAAACCCTGGCGGTCTTACTGGACAATCTGCATATTGATCAGGCGACCGTTGTTGCAGAGATAGACGGCAGGATAATCGAACGAAAGGATTTTTTTCGGACGGTGCTGGCCCAGGGGCAGGCAATAGAGTTGATCCGCTTCGTAGGCGGCGGCTGATTCGGAAAACAATAAATTGCAGAGGATGCGAACGGGGATGAAACCACTCATAATCGCAGGTAAGGAATTTGTGTCGCGTCTGTTTATCGGTACGGGAAAGTTTGCATCCATCCAGCTCATGGCCCGGACGATTGAGGCCAGCGGAAGCCAAATGGTAACGGTGGCGCTGCGGCGGGTCGATATCGAAAACGAAAACGACAACATGCTGGCGGCGATTGACCGCACGCGATACCAGCTGCTTCCGAATACGTCTGGAGCGAGGGATGCCGATGAGGCGGTGCGCCTGTCCCGGCTGGCGCGGGCGGCCAGCGGGATTAACTGGGTCAAACTGGAAGTGACGCCCGACCCGTATTATCTTCTTCCGGACGGGGAAGAAACATTGAAAGCCGCCACAACGCTGGTCAAAGAGGGATTCGTGGTGCTGCCCTACATCAGCGCCGACCCTGTTCTGGCGAAGAAACTTCAGGATGCCGGATGTGCGACCGTGATGCCGCTGGCAAGCCCTATCGGGTCCAACCAGGGAATGAAAACAAAGGCCTCCATCGAAATCATTATCGAACAGGCGGCTGTGCCGGTTGTGGTCGATGCGGGGCTGGGCGCTCCGTCCCATGCCGCCGAGGCGATGGAGATGGGGGCTGATGCGGTTCTGGTCAATACGGCAATCGCGACGGCGGCTAACCCGGTGGAAATGGCGAGGGCTTTTAAAATGGCCGTCGAAGCGGGGCGAATCGCTTTTGAAACAGGTCTTGCGCCCAAATACAAAACCGCCAGCGCCTCCAGCCCGTTAACTGGTTTTCTGAGAAATGAACCGTGAGCATTCAGCCGACCATTCAGTCGATTCTTGCCGGCAAGCGGCTGGACCGCGACCGGGATTTCTGGGTCCGGGCGATTGCGGAGGTGACAAGCGGCCAGGTTCAGCAGGAGCTGTCCAGACCCGCCGGACATTTCACTCTGGACCGGCTGGTGAGACTGCTTTCGCCTGCGGCTGAACGCTTTCTGGAGCCAATGGCACAGCAGGCACGTCAACTCACTATTCAGCGGTTTGGAAGAACCATCCAGCTCTATGCGCCCCTGTATGTTTCCAATGTTTGTGTGAACAGTTGCCGGTACTGCGGCTACAACAAAACGAATCCTGCTGAACGCACACGGCTGTCCATTGAACAGGCCGTTGCGGATGCCAATGTGATTGCCGACGAAGGGTTTCGCCATTTGCTGCTGGTCAGCGGCGAAGATCGGGCGTTTGTCAGTCCCGCGTATCTGATGGAGCTGGCCAGCCGGCTCAAACGCAGATTTTCGTCTTTGTCGGTAGAGATTTATCCCATGAGCCAGGCGGAATACGCGGCCCTTTTAAACGCCGGCATCGATGGCGTAACGCTGTACCAGGAAACATACGACCGTGATGTCTATGCCGAATATCATGTAGCCGGCCCCAAGGCCGATTACGAGAACCGGCTTCAGACGCCGGATTGGTTCGCCTCGGCTCAGATGCGCCGGCTTGGGCTGGGGGTGCTGCTTGGATTGGCCGATTGGCGCGTGGAAACCCTGGCGCTGGCGGAACACGCGGCTTATTTAATAAAAAATTTCTGGCGGTCGCACGTGTCGTTTTCATTTCCGCGCATCCGCCCGGCAGCCCGGGTGCAGCATCAATGGCCGCATTTGGTCTCGGATGGAAATCTGGTGCAAATGATGCTGGCCCTGCGGCTGTGTTTTGCTGATGCGGGAATGGTGCTTTCCACGCGGGAAAGTGCGGCATTCCGCGATCATGCCGTCAATTTTTGTATTACGCAGATGAGCGCCGGTTCCAAAACCAGTCCCGGCGGATACGGCAGCGTCAAAGAAGCGGCTGAGCAGTTTGAGATTGCCGACAGCCGAAGTCCCCGCCAAGTGGCTCAAATGATTTGTGCTCACGGCTACGAACCCGTCTGGAAGGATTGGGATGCCTCTTTTAATAAATAGTGTTGACGGCAGGGACAACTGTTCGTATGATGACTGGCGTAATGGTGTAGTGTCTTGAAGGTAGAAAAATGACAAAAATTCGCTTTGAAACACATCGCTGCAAAGGATGCGGACTGTGTGTGTTGTTCTGTCCGCGGAAGAATCTGCGCCTGTCTGACAGCCTCAACGAGCAGGGGCTTTCGTACCCCGAAGAAATTGACCCGGATGGTTGTACGGGGTGCGGTCTGTGCTTTAGAATGTGCCCGGACACGGCGATTGAAGTGCAAAGCCCGAAAAAGGACAATCAAGACAAACAATAGTATTCCGCCAATTGCGGAGTATGTTTATAACAGGGATGTACTCGGCCGGCTTTCTCGAAGGCCGCCCAAATTTAGGAAGCAGACATCGAGCATGGGGCAAAAGATATTATTAAAAGGCAACGAGGTAATGGCCGAGGCCGCAATACAGGCCGGCTGCCGTTTTTTTGCCGGCTATCCCATTACCCCCCAAAATGAAGTTCCTGAATATATGTCGTGGCGGATGCCGCAGGCAGGCGGGGTATTTATTCAGGCCGAAAGCGAAGTGGCCGCCATCAATATGATTTTTGGCGCCTCCGCCGCAGGCGCGCGCTGCATGACGAGTTCGTCGTCGCCCGGCATCAGCTTAAAGCAGGAGGGCATCAGTTATATTGCCGCCGCCGAACTTCCGTGTGTGATTGCCAACATGCAGCGGGGCGGCCCCGGACTGGGCAATATCCGGGCTTCGCAGGGGGATTATTTTCAGGCCGTTAAAAGCGGCGGGCACGGCGATTATCATCTGATTGTGGTGGCTCCGGCAACCCTTCAGGAACTTTATACCCTGACGATGAATGCCTTTGACTGGGCCGATTACTACCGCAATCCGGTGATGATTCTGGGTGACGGCATTCTGGGGCAAATGGCCGAACCGGTTGAGATTCTGCCGTATCAGCCGATTCTGGAAATCCCCGAAAAGGATTATATTCTGACCGGCTGCCGGGGACGCCTGTCCCGTGTGATTAAAACGCTTATTCTAGACCCGGCGGATGGGCTGGTGCGGCACAATGAACACCTGCAGGAAAAATACAAACGCATCGAAAGCGAAATTTCTCTGTGCGAAGAATATCAAACGGCGGATGCCGAACTGGTCGTGACTGGCTTCGGTGTTACGGGGCGCATTGCCAAGGCGGCAGTTCGCAAAGCCCGCAAAAAGGGTCTGGCGGTGGGATGGATACGCCCGATTACGCTGTGGCCGTTTCCCAAACAGGCCTATCAGGAGGCGGTCCGCGCGGCCAGCAAAATGCTGGTCGTCGAAATGAACCACGGCCAGATGATTGAAGATGTCAAGCTGGCGACGGAGTGTGCTGTGCCGACGGAATTTATGGGCAAGGGCGGCGGCTGGTATCCGGACGAAAAAAGCATCCTCGATAAAATTGAGTCGATGATCAAACAGCCCGCAGCGGCGGCGAAAGGGAGGGTCTCGTAATGGCGGTTTTCAAACGCACACCCATCCTCAAAGACCAGCTCACGCATTACTGCCCCGGCTGCGGTCACGGTATTGCGCATCGGCTGGTGGCCGAAGTTATTGATGAACTGGGCATCCGTGAACGGACGATTGGAACCGCTCCGGTGGGCTGTGCAGTGCTGCTCTATAATTATTTTAACTGCGATGTTATTGAATGTGCGCATGGCCGGTCGCCGGCGGTGGCAACCGGCATCAAACGAGTTCAGCCGGATAAAATCGTTTTTACCTATCAGGGCGATGGGGATTTGGCGGCCATCGGCACCGCCGAAACGATTCATGCGGCCAATCGCGGTGAAAATATTACCGTGATTTTTGTCAACAACGCCATTTACGGTATGACCGGCGGTCAGATGGCTCCGACCACCATGCTCGGGCAGGTCACCACGACCACCCAGCATGGCCGGGGCGGGCAGGGGGAAGGGCCGCCGATAAAGGTCTGTGAACTGCTCAGCACGCTGGGCGGGGTCTGTTATTTGGAACGGACCGCTGTGAGTACCCCTAAAGATGTAATGAATGCCAAGCGGGCGATTAAAAAAGCGTTTCAAAATCAAATTGACGGCAAGGGGTTTTCGCTGGTTGAAGTGCTTTCGATGTGTCCGACAGACTGGAAGCTGTCGCCTGCTCAATCCGTCGATTTTGTGAATGAAAAAATGAAACCCGTCTTTCCCCTGGGCGTCTATAAAGACCAATAACTATGAAAGAAACCAAAATTTTAATCGCGGGAGCCGGCGGACAGGGCGTTGTCGTTGTCGGCAATATCCTGTCGCGGGCTTGTGTGATCGAACGGAAAAACGTTGTCGGCATGGTGGCCTATGGCGCCGAAATGAGAGGCGGTACGGCTTATGCCACGGTGATTCTCAGCGAGGAAGAAATCGGCAGCCCGTTTGTCGAACATCCGGATATGGCGATCATCCTTAACCGCCCGTCCCTGGACAAATTTGAGCCGGATATTCTGCCCGGCGGGATGGCCCTGCTGAATACATCGCTGACCGGCTCGATGCTCAAACGCGGCGACCTGCAGCGGATTGATGTTGCCGCCACACAGATTGCCCATGACCTGGGCAATGTCAAGGTTGCCAATATCGTGACAATAGGGGCCTTGATTGAACACACGAAACTGCTTTCTATGGCCAGTGTCGAACAGGGATTAAGTGACTTGTTCTCTTCCAAAAATCCCAAACTGGTCCCGCTGAATATCAAAGCCCTTCGTGCCGGCGCCGAGCAGAGCCGTTATATTTCTCTGCGACCTGCTGTTAGTACCCGGTCTTGATGACAACTCGGCAGGGGAATGAAAACAAAACGGGACATATCGGGATTTCATCAGGCGGTGATGGCCGGATTCCGCCCCGATCGCCGTCTTCCAATCGGGCTTCGGATGACACCGATGATTGATGTTATTTTTCTATTGCTGACCTTTTTTGTCCTGACTGCCAAATTCCAGGAACCCGAGCAGCTTCTGCCCGTTTTTGTCGGAAAAACCGGCCCCCAAACAGTTGCCGCCAGGGAAAACCCCCTGAAGATTTACATTGAAGTGCGGCCGGAGGGGTACCGGCTGCGAGTTGAAAACCGCCCCGAAATTATGCTTGATGACCAAAATCCGCAGGAAGCCCTGCTGGTGCTGGCTCAAAAAGTCCAGGAGACAATCGAGAATACCGGGCCTGTGCCGATTGAATTATATTGTCAGGATGCGGTTGCATGGGATATTGTCGTCAAGGTTTATGATGTATTATATGCGCTGGGAGCGGATGCCATCACGTTTCGTGTCGAGGAATAATGCGTCCAATGCAGGTGTTGCATAAAAGGCCGAAGGCCGCTATAATCGTATAGTCAGATAAGTTTTGGCTTGGATGCAATGACCTCTGTGGGAAAGTAACCCAAAATCAGGAGTTTTTTATGGCGAAATCTTCCGGTCAGGGAAATAGACGGGAGGCATGCAGTTTTTGCGGCCGCACCAAACGGCAGGTGGATTCCTTTGTTGAAGGGCCGGGCGGGATTTTTATCTGCCCGGAATGCATCGACTTGTGCTATAACATCGTCCGGCAGGAGCGTCGGCGCACGCAGGGGGCCGGCACGCTGTTCGAAGAAGTACCCAAACCGCGGCAAATCAAGGAATTTCTCGACCAGTATGTCATTGGT
>JAKEGM010000055.1 GCA_022615575.1 Planctomycetales bacterium | reverse complement strand
GCTTTTTCGATTTTCCCCGCCGCAATCATCCCGACGGCAACGCATTCGCCGTGCAGCAGTTTATAGTCGCTGGCGGATTCTACAGCGTGGCCGATCGTATGGCCGTAGTTCAGGATCCGGCGTTTGTTTTTCTCGGTCGGGTCTTCCTCAACAATCGCCGCCTTAATCCGGCAATTGGTCAGGGCGATCTGTTCAAGAACAGAAAGATCCCTGCTGCAAATCGCGTCGATCTGTTTCTCAAGAAACGTAAAATACGCCGCATCGGCTATCGCAGCGTGTTTGACCGATTCGACCAGACCGGCGCGATATTGTCTGTCATCCAGCGTCGCAAGCGTCGCCACATCAACATACACCGCCGCGGGCTGCCAAAACGCACCGAAGGCGTTCTTGCTGACGGAACTGTCCACGCCGGTCTTTCCGCCGACGCTCGAATCGGCCTGCGCGACAGTCGTCGTAGGAATCTGTACGACCGGTACACCGCGCTTAAAAATCGCCGCTGCAAACCCGGCGATATCCCCCACCGTCCCCCCGCCCAGGGCAATAATTATACTGTCGCGCCCCAGAAAACGTTTTTCCATCGTCTCGACAATAGCCGCAACCGTCTGGATATGCTTGGAGGCCTCCCCCGCCGGCTCAATCACATACATCGGGGCGTCTTCCGACCCCAGCAGGGTCTTTAAGTGCCCGGCCTTGACCAGCGCTGCATCGGTAACAATAAACGGCGAGCATTTCGGCCACTGGCGGCGAATATCCGCCCACACCCCGGCCAGAATCCCCTGCCCGATTGTAATCCTGTAGCGCCCCGCCTGAACTGCGGGAATTGTCACATCCAGTGTTTGTACAGTTTGGGTCATTGAGTTTTTTCCGGTCAATAAATTAGCACCGCATGAAGATCATAGCGATTCAGTTTTTTCCGTCCGTTCAGGCCGGTCAGTTCGATCAAAAACGTCAGTCCCCTAATCGTTCCGCCCAGCTTTTCAATCAGTTGGCACGCAGCGGCCATTGTGCCGCCGGTGGCCAGCAGGTCGTCCACCATCAGCACCTTCGTCCCCGGGCGGACGGCATCCGTATGCACCTCCACAACATCCCTGCCGTATTCCAGCCCGTACCCAACCGATTCGGTTTGAAAGGGGAGTTTGCCTTTCTTGCGGATGGGCACAAAACCGGCCTCCAGCGCCCGGGCGACCGCTGAACCGAAGATAAACCCGCGGGCCTCCACCGCCGCGACAACATCAATCTCTTTACCTTTGAACGGTTCAACCAAACGGTCGATTGCGCAGCTCAGCGCCTCCGCATCGGCCAGCAGCGGCGTAATATCCCGAAACAAAATCCCCGCCTTTGGAAAATCCGGGATATCCCGAACGAACGCTTTCAGATCCATCTTGGCCGGCATTGTGCGATCCTCACTAAAACAACAAAAAAAGGCGGGTATTCTTACGAACCCCGCCTTGTCGGTTACCTGCATCCGTCTTTGATCACGCCGTCAGCAGCGCGTTGAGCTGGGCAAGGGCATTTCTCTGCAATTGGCGAACGCGTTCCCGCGTTAATCCCAGTTTTTCGCCGATCTGTTTGAGGGTCAACGGTTCCAGACCATTGAGACCAAACCGCAAACGAAGCACCTCGGCTTGGCGCGGTTCCATCTTGTCCAGCAGTTCCAGCGCCTGAGCCAATTGTTCATTGGTGCCGAGTTTTTCCTCCGGCGTGACCATTGTATCATCTTCGATTGAATCGTCAAGGCCGGCATTCTGCTCCGAAGATTCATGCTGAAACCCGGAATCCACGACCGAAACAATCTCCCGGATTGCCTGTGCCTTGCGGACCGGAACATTCATGGCCTTGGCCATCTCTTCCAGACGGGCCGTCCGTCCCAGCCGGGATTCCAGTTCGGCGCTGACCTGGCGCCACTGGTTGATTAACTCGACCATATAGGTCGGGACGTGTATCGGCTGTGAATTGCTCAAAATCGCCCGCTTGATGGACTGTTTGACCCACCATGCCGAATAGGTGCTGAACCGCACGCCGTGTTCCGGATCGAATGTATCGACAGCCCGCATCAGCCCGAGGTTGCCTTCTTCAATCAAATCGCCGAGGGTCAGGCCGCGTCCGGAAAATTTCTTGGCGATGTTGACGACCAGCCGAAGATTGCTGCGAACCAATCGTTCACGAGCGATGGGGTCATTTTCTTCGAGAACGGCCGTTGCGAGAGATTTTTCTTCCTCCCAGCTCAGCAAAGGGGCATCGTCAATCTCTTTTAAGTACTCTTTAATTGTTGCATCGAACGCCATATTTTTCACTCCTGTTGTGTGCCGAAACCGGCTGTTTTTCTCACAAAGGGCCTTTTTATAGGGCCGGCAGGACGTGCTGCTTACTCGCTGCACGCCCTGCCGAGTGTATCGACTGATTCTTGCCCCCGGTTAACCCCGCCGGAGGCGGTTTCTGCAACAAAAATTACGGCCAAAATCCGCCGTTGGCTCCTACGAATTGGGCTTTTTGCCCGGCATGGGAATATTGATCGAATTAGGCATCAGTGTCCCATCCAGACCGCCGCGTCGTTGAGCCGGCTCGTTCTCTTCTTCTATGGGCGTCACCGCATGCGCCTGGCTGGCCACGGCCTCCTCGGCCGCCTTGTCTTCGGCCGCCCACTGAACACGACGCAAGCTCAGACCGATCTTGCGGGAATCGGTATCCACGCGAAGAATCTTAACCTCGAGTTCGTCGCCGATTTTGACAACGTCCTGCGGCGAATCCACCTTGGCATCCGACAGTTCAGAAATGTGAAGCAGGCCTTCCAAATCCGGCTCCAATTCGACGAACACCCCGAAATTGGTCAGCTTGGTAACAGCTCCCTTGACAATCTGACCGGGGATGTATTTCTCCGGAATAGCCCGAACCCACGGATCTTCGGTCAACTGCTTGAGGCCCAGCGAAACGCGATGTTTTTCCTCATCGACTTCCAGCACCACGCACTTGACTTCCTGCCCCTTCTGAAGGGCTTCGCCGGGATGATTGTATTTCTTGGTCCAGCTCAGGTCGGAGATGTGAATCAGGCCGTCAATGCCCGGCTCGATTTCCACAAATGCGCCGTAATTCGTCAAGCTGGTCACCTTGGTCGTCACAATCGTGCCCACCGGATACTTCTGGCCGGCAACGCTCCAGGGGTTGATCTCAAGCTGCTTGAGGCCCAGCGAGATTTCCTGTTTTTCTTTGTTGACATCCAGCACCATCACTTCGACCTCCTGGCCGAGAGCCAGGACATCGCCGGGATGACCGATACGTCGGGTCCAGCTCATCTCACTGATGTGGATCAGGCCTTCGATGCCTTCTTCCAGACGGACAAAGGCGCCGTAGTTCATAATATTAACAATCGTGCCCTTGACCGGCTTGCCGACGGGGTACCGCATTGCGGCGCTTTCCCACGGGCTGGCCTGCTTCTGCTTGAGGCCCAGTGAGATTTTCTCGCTTTCCTTATCGACGCCGATAACCATGCACTCGATTTCCTGATCCAGCTGTACCAGTTCCGACGGGTGCGAAATGCGGCCCCAACTCAAATCGGAAATATGCAGCAGGCCGTCCAGGCCGCCCAGATCGACGAACACGCCGAAATCGGCGATGTTCTTGACAATGCCTTTGCGAAGCTGACCGACTTCGATTTCCCGCAGGATGCGCTCCTTGCTGGCCTGACGGTCTTCTTCGATGAGCTTGCGGCGGGACACCACGATATTGTGGTTCTCAGTATCGATTTTGAGGATTTTGCACTCGATTTCCTGACCGATGAAGCGGCTGATGTCGCCGGGCTTGCGGATATCGACCTGCGACGCCGGCAAGAAGACCGGCACGCCGATGTCCACCAGCAGTCCGCCCTTGATTCGGCGGGTGACCATGCCTTTGACCACATCGCCTTCGGCATTGCTGGCGATGACTCTCTCCCAGCCGCGGATGCGGTCGGCTTTGCGCTTGCTTAGAAGAATGCCGCTTTCAGCATCCATTTCTTCCAGAAGCACTTCGATTTCCTTGCCGGAAACAATTTCGCTCGGATCATCGAATTCGCTGGCCTCGACCATGCCTTCGCTCTTGAGGCCCAGTTCCACAATCACATCGTTGCCAAGCTGGGTAACAATCTTGCCCTTGACGATGGTGCCGGGAACCAGTGCTTCAACTTTCTTTTCCAGTTCTTCCGCCAGCAAGTGCGTGTGTTCAGAGGTGAAAAGTTCGCTGACTTCCTGCTCGATCTGCTCATTGGAAAGACCAAGCTTGTAAATGAGATTTCTATCAACCATTGAAATTCTCCTGCGGAGTCTGTTTTACGGCCGCTGCTGCGCCCCGCATTTACGCAGCCGGCTCCACCCTCAAACAACGTTAAGGTGAATAAAAAAACACATTGAC
The DNA here is from genome assembly GCA_022615575.1 of Planctomycetales bacterium. Taxonomy (GTDB): domain Bacteria; phylum Planctomycetota; class Phycisphaerae; order Sedimentisphaerales; family Anaerohalosphaeraceae; genus 4572-13. The sequence continues at coordinate 6,326 of JAKEGM010000055.1, read as the reverse complement.
TACGCCGTCAATGCCGCTTTCGCATTACGTTTCCAACAACCTGCTCAGATGTTTGCGGGCGTCGGCGGCCATTGCACGAGGTTTCGCACAAACTCTTCGATCACCTCGTCCGGGGTCGAAGCCCCGGCGGTCACGCCCGCAGTCGTTTTGCCGGAAAGGCATGTTTTATCAAATTCCGCCCAGTTTTGCAAATGATATGTTTGCGGATTATGTTTTTTACATAATTCCGCCAGTTTCCGGGTGTTTGCGCTGTGCAACCCCCCTAAGACGAACATAATATCAACCTGCCGGCAAAGTTTGACCGCGGCCTGCTGACGCTCCATCGTTTCCCGACAAAGCGTATTTATAATCTTCATTTCCGTAAAGCCGCGTTTGGCAATCGCCGCAATCATCTGGGCAAAGTGGTCCGGGCTTTGAGTGGTCTGGCAGATAACACCTAACTTCTTTTTATTGCTGATATTATCTAAATCGGAATCCGTCCCTACAACCGCCACATCCTGGGCATACCCTACCACCGCCTTGACTTCAGGATGATTAGCGTCGCCAATCATAACAACCTTATACCCTTCCTCGTTGAGGAGTTGGGCAATCTTCTGAACCCGCCGAACCAATACACAGGTTGCATCTACAATTTTAAGACCTTTTTTGTTTATTTTTTCAAATTCGTCCCGCGTTGCCCCATGCGACCGAATCAAAACTGTCCCCGATTCAATCGAATCAATACTGTCAACCGGCTGAAGCCCCGCATCCGAAAGCTGCCGTACCACATCTTCATTGTGGATAATATGCCCCAAGCTATAGACCTTGTGCTCGGTCGCAAGCGTTTTTTGAGCCAGATTGATGGCATTTCGCACGCCAGGGCAAAACCCGCACTTTTCCGCCACTAATACTTTCATTGGTTATTCCTTTAAGAACAGCCGCTTATGGTAATCTACAAGATGTCAAGCGACAAGCTATTTCCCAACTTACTCTGCTCGACACAGGGGATTGGAATTCATTTTCTTGACATGGGGCGGGTGTTCTGCGATACTGTCGGCCTTGTTTTGCCGCAGGAGGCAGGGGCGGCCCTGTCCCGCCGTAAAACGCTAACCGCAGAAAAATCAAGACCTTGTATAGTTGGAGTCGCAGATGAAAGTGTCGGACATGAAAAAAGGCCAGACCATCATGATGGATGGCATTCTGTATGTGATCGTGGATTTTCAGCACGTCAAGCTCGGCAAGGGCGGAGCGGTTTATCAGACCAAGCTCAAGAACCTGACCGACGGCGGTATTCGGGATATTCGTTACCGGGCCGAGGAAAATATTGAAGAGGCCTTCCTCGATAAACGGAACTTTGAATACCTGTACTCGGCGCCCAATGAGCATGTCTTTATGGACCTGGATAGTTACGACCAGATCGCGCTGGACGATGATGCGTTCGGCGACGGCGCAATGTACCTCAAGGGCAACGAGAAGATTCAGATCAGCATGTACAAGGAAAAACCCGTCGTGGTGACGCTGCCCAACACGGTCGATCTGAAGGTCACGGATACCGCCCCGGAAATCAAAGGGGCAACGGCCACCAACCAGTATAAACCGGCAACCCTGGAGACGGGCTTTGTGGTGCAGGTGCCGCCGTTTATCAGGGTGGGCGAAAAAATCCGCGTGGATACCCGCACAGGCGAATACGTCACCCGCGTGAAGGACTAACATCAAAAATCAAAATGACAGCGCAAAAATCAAACCAAACGCTAAGTGACCGAAAAACGGTTCCTTTCTCATGCATTGTCATCCCGAACGCAGTGAGGAATCTATTTAAACAGCTGTCGCTGAAGGCGATTCCATGATTTTGCATTTTAATTTTTGATACGTGATTTTGCTATTTATGAGGCAGCCATGGCGTTAGCAGATTTTAATAAGTTTCTGGTCCGCATTTTCGGGTCGCGCAACGAGCGCATTGTCAAATCCTATATGCAGGCGGCGCTGGCGGCGGGCGAACTGGAACCGCAGATTCAGGCCCTTGACGACGATGCGCTGAAGGCCAAGACCGCGGCGTTCAAACAGGCCCTTCAACAGGGCCGCCGACCCGACGAAATTCTGCCGGAGGCCTTCGCCGTGGTTCGGGAAGCGGCCCGCCGGCATATCGCCATGCGTCATTTTGATGTGCAGCTGGTCGGCGGCAACGTCCTGTACGACGGCCGGATTGCCGAGATGGCCACCGGCGAGGGAAAAACTCTGGTTGCCACGCTGGCCGCCTACTTGGTGCATCTGACCGGCCGCAAGGTGCATATCGTTACGGTCAATGACTACTTAGCCAAACGCGATGCCGAGTGGATGGGGCCGGCCTATCGGGCACTGGGCCTCTCCGTCGGGGCGATTCAGGCGGACATGGACACGTCCGGGGATGAACGCAAACAGCAGTACGGCTGCGACATCACCTACGGCACAAACAATGAATTCGGTTTTGATTACCTGCGCGACAACATGAAGATTTCCCTGGCTCAGATGGCGCAGGGACCGTTGGAATACGCGATTATCGACGAGGTGGACTCGATTTTGATTGATGAGGCCCGCACACCGCTGATTATCTCCGGCCCGGCGTTCGACGATGTGTCGCGGTATAAAAAGGCCGACAGCGTCGCCCGGCAGCTGATGGGCCTGCAGGCATCTTATACGCATCTGAAAAAGGCCATCGATACGGCGGAACGCACCCTGGCCAATGCCCAGGGGGAACTGTCCGAGGCCAAAAAAGCCAAAGACCCTGCCCGGATGAGCCGTGCCCAAACGGCCATTGATCAGACGGAAACACAGATGACGTCGGACAAAGCCCGGCTGGAAGGAATGACCCAGTATTACGAGGTCGAAGAGGACCGCAAGGCCGTTCATCTGACGCACGAAGGCATCGGGGCCGCGCAGGAAATTGCCGGCGTGGGGTCGTTTTTCACCGGCTCCAATATGGAATGGCCGCACATGCTCGAACAGGCCCTGCGTGCTCATGTGACGTTTGAGCGGGAAAAAGATTATGTCGTGATGGGCGGCAAGGTGATTATCGTCGATGAATTCACCGGCCGCCTGATGCACGGGCGCCAGTGGTCGGACGGGCTGCACCAGGCGGTCGAGGCCAAGGAAAACGTACAGGTCAAGGAAGAGACCCAGACACTGGCGACGATTACGCTGCAGAACTTCTTCAAGCTGTACAACCAAATCGCGGGCATGACCGGAACCGCCGCAACCGAGGCCGAGGAGTTTATGAAGATTTATAAACTCGAGGTCGTGACGATTCCCACCAATCGGCCCTGCGTCCGGGATGACCGCGATGATTTTATTTACAAGAGCATGAAGGAGAAATTCAATGCCATCGTCGATGAAATTCACGAAACCAGCGCCGCCAGGCGGCCGGTGCTGGTCGGCACCGTCAGCATCGAAAAGAGCGAGGCGCTGTCGGAGGCGCTGACCCGCCGCTACGGCATCGAACACGAGGTCCTCAACGCCAAGCAGCACGCCCGTGAAGCGGTCATTGTGGAAAAAGCGGGCCACCAGCACACCGCCCGTACCGGCGAAATCCGCGGCAATGTTACCATCGCCACCAACATGGCCGGCCGCGGGACGGATATCAAACTCGGCCCCGGCGTGGCCCAAATTGGCGGCCTGCACATCCTGGGCACGGAACGGCATGAAGCCCGCCGAATCGACAACCAGCTTCGCGGCCGCGCAGGCCGCCAGGGCGACCCCGGCTCCAGCGCCTTCTTTTTGTCGTTCGATGACGACCTGATGCGCATCTTTGCCCCGGAGGTAACGGTCAAACTGCTGTCGCTAATCGGCTGGGAAGAGGGCATGCCCATCCAGCACGGACGCATCAGCAAGGGCATCGAAAAAGCACAAAAGAAGGTCGAGGAACGCAACTTCGAGGCACGCAAGAGCCTGCTCGAATACGACGAAGTCATGGATGTGCAGCGGCGGTATTTTTACGGCAGCCGGCGACAGATTATCGAGGGCCGCGACCTGAAACAAAGCATCCAGCAGATGATTGAAGATATAATCGACGGGGCCTGCCGGAACATTCTCGACAGGGACTACGCCCGCCGGTGCATTGCCGAATGGGCGCGCAGCGATTTCGGCGTCGAACTGGATCCCAAACGCCTGTTCAATATGGAACCGGAGCAGATTGAGGAACTGGTTAAAGACATGGCCAAAAAGAATGTTTCCAATGAAATCTCCGTTGCGCTGGGTGAATACCTGGAGGATTATGAGGACCCCGCGACGTGGAAAATCGACGCCCTGTGCAAGTGGGCCATGAGCGGCTTTAAGGTATCGCTGTCGGCGGCCAAAATCCGCCAGATGAATGCCGAGGCCATCGAGCGGACCCTCATCGAGGCGGCCTGTGAGCAGGTGGACCGCAAAAACGCCGACCGGCTGGTCGAGTTTCTCAAGGAGGACTACCCGATCCGCATGTTCGTCCAATGGGCAGCCGCCAAGTTTGACATGCGGCTGGAGGCGGATGAATTAAAGGAGTTGCGGCCTGAACAGATTCGCCAGAAACTGGCCGAGCTGGTGCGGGAAAAATACAACCGCCGCGAGGTTGAATACCCGGTCGAGTTTGCGATGAATATGGTGTTCGGCCCGCAGGGCGCCAATGTTTATGCGTTCGATGCGCTGGCCAAATGGGCGTACAGCAAGTACGAAGCGACCCTGAACCCGGAAGAACTTCAGCATACGCCCCCCGCCCAGATTCACCAGCAGCTTCTGGAACTGAGCCGCTCGTGGAATGACGGCAAACTGCTGACAACCGTGGAAAACAAGATGCGTTCCGCAAGCCCCGAAACACTGGCAGCGTGGGCCAAAGAGCGATTCGGGGCAGCGCTGGATGTCGAGCAGTTAAAACAGCCCGAACAGGCCAAAGAAACGCTGTTGGCGGCCGGACGCGACTTCCTGCGCCACGAACTGACCGACCTGGAACGCTATGTGCTCCTGCAGATTTACGACATCGCCTGGAAAGACCATCTATACGCAATGGATCACCTCAAGGAAAGCATCATGCTGCGGGCCTATGCCGAAAAAGATCCCAAGATCGAATACAAACAGGAAGGCCACCGGATGTTCAACGAGATGCTCGAATCCATCGAAGACCGGGTGACAGACATCATCTTCCGCGTCCGGCTGGAGGCGGGCCAGCGCAGCCGAAGCGTCTATAATGTCAGCCAGGCACAGCACGATCAGGTCAGCCAGTTCGAAATGGCCCAGCGCCAGCGGGCGGCCGCCCAGGCCCCGCAGGGTGAACAGAAGGTCAAGCAGATTAAACTGGATCAGCCCAAGGTCGGCCGCAACGACCCCTGCTCCTGCGGCAGCGGCAAAAAATACAAAAAATGCTGCGGGAAGAATCTTTAGACAAGTGGTGTTTTTTGCTGGACTGGCCGGCTCGGACACCATAGTATGACAGCGGTTTTTCTGATTTGCGTGTGCGAGATGGCGCATTAGCTGTTGATTCGAACTTGTTTAAGGAGGTCTTCAAATGAATACCGCCTCCCCGCAGCAGACACCCTCGAAAAGGGACAAACTGCACCGCATTTTGATTGGCATGGTCGTTCTTTTGTCGGTTTTCATCATTGCCTGCCTTTGCCTGACGTTCTTTATCGTTGCTCGCAATTCTCCCGTGCAGCCCCGCCTGAGAGTCCTTGTCCATCCGGACGGCCAAACCGTGCCGGGGGCCGTAACACCGCAGGACCTGGAGCAGGCAATCCGGCTGACAAAGGATTCAGGTAAAAATTTGCTGAGACAAAATCCGGAGGCCGTACGGCAGAATCTGGATGAAATGGCACAACTTCTGCTTTCCGGCCGCTTAGTCGAACTGGCCAGCGGCACCGATTGTTTGCTGCTGGAATCCAGCGGCTCGATGTGCAGGGTACAGTTGACCGAAGGCCTGCAAAACGGACAAACGTTTTGGGTTCTTCGTCAATACATAGGCCGCGCCTATGAAGAGGGCGGTCCGACGATGGGATTTTGCTGTGCGTCAATCTATATCCGGTATCTGGTTACCGCAGCCGTCTGCCGCCTGGGCATCTATTCACTGAAACTAAAGGGCGTCTTTCTGCAGGTCGTGCTGTTTATTATCGGGATGATTCTTTTGAACATGCTGTGGGTTCGAATCGCAATGCTTTGGGCGTTTTAGTGTGTTCAAACAGATGCAGCCGTCTGTTTTGCCTTTGCCGTATCGGCACAATCCTGTGATGCGGATTATTCAAATGCACCGTCGGCGGTGAGGGTTTTGCTGCCGGCCGGCGCGTTGGATTGACTGCCGGTGACGGTGATGACAGCCGTGCCGTCGGCGGTGACGCTGTCGATGGCGTAAT
>JAKEGM010000054.1 GCA_022615575.1 Planctomycetales bacterium | reverse complement strand
GGCAATCTGGAGGGACGCGATCTGTTTGAAGGCAAGTGCAATGTTGTGATCTGCGAGGGGTTTCTGGGCAATGTAATTTTGAAGCTGACCGAAGGCCTTGTGGACATGATTTTCAGCGCCATCAAACAGGAACTCAAGAGCCGCAATCCTCTGATGGGGCTGTGGTTTAAGACCGTCATGAAAGGGCTTTTCAGGAAGTACGACTACCACGAATACGGCGGCGCCCTGCTGCTGGGAGTGAACGGTATTTCCCTGATCTGTCACGGGTCCAGTAAGGCCCGCACAATCAAAAATGCGATTCTGGCGTCCAAGAAATTCGCCAGCAAGCAAATCAATGAAAAAATCGTAGAACGTCTTTCACGAACAACGGTGGAAACGAATGGTCAATAACCCAACTATCCAAACCCCGAAACGGCGGGCCATCCTGGCCGGCACAGGGTCGTTTGTTCCCCCTAAGGTATTAACCAACGACGATTTGACCAAAATCGTCGATACATCCAACGACTGGATTGTAACGCGAACGGGCATCAAGACCCGTCATGTTGTGTCTGACGGCGAAACGACGGCCACACTGGCCGCCGAAGCGGCCCGCCGCGCCCTGGCCGACGCGGGGATGGAGGCGGACGAACTGAATCTGATTATCCTGGGCACCATCACGCCCGAAATGGTTTTTCCGTCAACCGCCTGTTTTGTGCAGGATATGATCGGCGCCAAAAACGCATGGGCGTTTGATTTGTCAGCGGCGTGCAGCGGATTTGTCTATGGACTGTCGATTGCCCAGCAGTTTGTCAGTTCCGGCCTTTACAAAAACACGCTGGTCATCGGGGCCGAAACCCTCACACGCATCACAAATTATCAGGATCGCGCCAGCTGTATTCTGTTCGGCGATGGCGCCGGCGCGGTTATCCTCAAAGCCGCCAACAGCGGCCCTCAGGGCGTTATGTACAGCACCTCGTTCTCGGACGGCAGCGGATGGACGGCCTTGAACTGTCCGGCCTACGGGTCCCGGAATCCTGTCGGCAAACCTCTGGCCGACCCTTCGATGGTCTATATGAACATCAACGGGCGGGAAGTTTATCAAACGGCTGTCCGCCGAATCGTCGAATTGGTCAACGAATGCCTTGAAAAATGCGACCTGGATGTGGAAGATATCGCGATGTTTATCCCTCACCAGATGAACGCACGCATCATCGAATCCGTCGGCAAGCGGCTTAAATTCACCGACGACCGGATTTTTATCAATATTGACAAATTCGGAAACACCTCGGCCGCATCGATTCCCATCGCGCTGGACGAATGCCGCCGGACGGGCAAACTGAACTCCGGCGATATTGTGCTTTTGGTGGCCTTCGGCGGCGGCCTGACGTGGGGCGCAAACGTGATCCAATTATAAACAGAAAGTCATGACGAGGAAAAGACAGGGATGCTGAAAACCGCCTTTTTATTTCCCGGCCAGGGCGCCCAATATGTCGGCATGGGCAGCGATGTCGCCGCGTTGTATCCGCAGGCGAAAGCCCTGTTTGCGCGCGCCAACGACATTGTGGGGTACGACCTCACCCAGGTATGCTTTGCCGGACCGGAGGACAAACTCAACGCCACGGCAGTCTCGCAACCGGCCATTTTTGCGGTTTCCGCCGCCCTTCTGGACCTGATGAAGTCCTCCGAAACCCCGATTCGCCCCGATGTAACGGCGGGTCTGAGCATGGGGGAATATACCGCCCTTTATGCGGCGGGATTGATTTCCTTTGAAGACGGCCTGCGGCTGGTGCAGAAACGCGGACAGGCCATGCAGGCCGCCGCGGATGCCACACAGGGGTCCATGGTCAGCATCCTGGGGCTGGACGATGTTCAGATAGTTTCGCTTTGCAAAGAGGCCTCGCAGGGAGAATTGCTGGCGGCGGTGAATTTTAATTGTCCCGGCCAAATTGTCCTGAGCGGGACAGTCGGGGCCTGCCGCCGGGCTGCCGAATTGGCCGAAAAACACGGCGCCATGAAAGCCGTGCCCTTAAGCGTCGCGGGCGCATTTCATTCGGAGATGATGGCCCCCGCCGCCCAGGAACTTGGACAGACGCTGGCGGGCTGCCCGATTGCAGCCCCGTCCCAAATCCGGGTGATTGCCAACATCTGTGCGGCGTACTATGCCGACGCCGACGACATCCGTCAGGGACTGGTCAAGCAGCTGGTGCAGCCGATTCTGTGGCAGAAATGCATGGAAAACCTGCTGGCCGACGGGGTCGAGAATTTCTATGAAATCGGGCCGGGCCGGGTGCTGACGGGACTGATGAAGCGAATCAGCCGCCGCACGAAAATTACGAATATCAGCACAGCCGAAACACTTCAGGAATTTATTCAATCGGCTGTCTAACAGAAAAAAGCAATAAAAAACGGTAAGGAACAGCACGATGTCAGAACAACGCTTAGCAGTCGTAACCGGCGCAGCCCGTGGTATCGGGCGGGCTATCGTTTTGGAACTCCTCCGGCAGGGCCGCAAGGTGGCGGGCCTGGATTTGAACGCCGAACAGCTCGGTGAAATGGAAAAAGTCGTTTCGCAGGCCGGATATTCCGTTATCACGCGCCAGATTGACATTACCCAGACCGAACAACTGACCCAAACACTCGAACAGCTCGCCGAAGAACACAGCGGAATCGGTATCTTGGTCAACAATGCCGGTATTACCCGGGACCGGCTGATGATTCAAATGGACGATGCGGATTTTGACAAGGTTATATCCGTTAATCTCCGTGCTGCCTTTGTCGCCACCCGTGTCGCGGCCCGGTCGATGGTCCGCAACAAATTCGGGCGTCTTATCCATATCAGCTCTGTGGCGGGGGTTATGGGACAGGCGGGTTCGGCCAATTACGCCGCCAGCAAGGCCGGCCTGATCGGGATGTCCAAGTCGATAGCCCGGGAGGTCGGCAAGAAAAATGTAACCTCCAACTGCATTGCTCCCGGCTTCATTATGACGGAAATGACCCAGACGCTCCCTGAACCCGTCAAAGAGGCCGCCATGGCCGTCATTCCCATGAAACGCTTCGGAAAACCCGAAGAAATCGCCCGTGCGGTCGCCTTTTTGGCCTCGGACGATGCGGGCTACATCACCGGTCAGGTGCTGTGCGTCGATGGCGGAATGGCCATGTAGAAAATTGTGAAAAAAAGGTTGAAAACCCGATGTTAGGCAGGTATATTACCGCCGAACTTAACGTGTACTTAAACGGATTGGAATTCAATAACTCTTTTGATTTAAGGAGATTGAAACGTGGCAGATGTTGATATTCAGGCCATTGAGGCCAAGGTTGTCGAGATCGTAAGCGAACAAATGGGTGTCGAAAAGGGAGAAATCTCCCGGGAAACATCCTTTATCAACGATTTGAACGCGGATTCGCTGGATACGGTCGAGCTGGTCATGGAATTTGAAGACGAGTTCGATATGAGCATTCCGGATGAGGAAGCCGAGAAAATCCAGACCGTCGGCGCGGCAATTGATTACATTGCCGACATTATGAAGAACAAGGACAACTAAGGGCGGTTATGGTCGAGCGTCGCGTCGTCATTACGGGACTGGGGTGTATCACACCGCTGGCCGAGTCCGTTGATTTGCTGTTTGACGGACTGTGCCAAAGCAAGAGCGGGATTTCGGCTATCGAATCATTCGACACGTCGGAGTATCCGGTTCGGTTCGGCGGCGAGGTCAAGAACTTTGACGTTGAACGGTACACCAATGCCCGTGATGCAAAACGGATGGATCGTTTCACGCAGATGGCCCTGGCTTCGGCAATTCAGGCCGTAAGGGACAGCGGGCTGGACTTCGACCGGGAAGACAAACACCGTGTGGGTGTTGTTGTCGGAACGGGCATCGGGGGAATCAAGGAAATTGAAGAGCAGCATATCCGCCTGCTCAACAAAGGCCCCCGCAAGGTGTCCCCTTTCTGTGTCCCCAAGCTGATGGGTAATGCCGCCAGCGGCTGTATTTCGATCGAGTACGGCCTCAAGGGGCCGAACATCTGCGTGGTAACAGCGTGCGCATCGGCCAGCCACGCCATCGGCGAGGCCTTCTGGAACATCCTGTGCGACCGTTCGGACATCTGCATCACCGGCGGTTCCGAAGCGGCCCTGACCACCATCGGCCTGGCCTCGTTCTGCGCCCTCAAGGCACTGAGCACCCGCAACGACGACCCGCAACGAGCGTCGCGCCCCTTCGACAAGGACCGCAATGGTTTTGTCCTTTCGGAAGGCGCGGGGATACTGGTGCTGGAAGAGTATGAACACGCCCGAAAACGCGGCGCCAAAATCTATGCGGAAATGCTGGGGTACGGCGCCACCGGCGATGGGCATCATATCACAGCGCCGCTGGAAGACGGCTCCGGCGCCGCCCACGCGATGCGCGTGGCGATGGCGCAGGCCCGGCTCAACCCCGACCAGATTAATTATATCAATGCGCACGGCACCAGCACCGAACTCAACGACGCCGCCGAAAGCAGGGCCATCCGTGATGTTTTCGGCAGCAGTGCCTACAAGCTGGCCGTCAGTTCGTCCAAGAGCTGTTTAGGGCATAGTTTGGGCGCCAGCGGAGCGATTGAATTGATCGTCTGCGCCAAATCTATCGAAAAGGAAATAATTCATCCGACCGCCAATCTGGAAGTCGTCGGCGAGGACTGCGACCCCAAGATGGACTTTGTACCCGGTTCGGCGCGCAGCGCCGACATCCGGTACGCCCTGAGCAACTCGCTCGGATTCGGCGGCCATAATTGCAGCCTGATCATCGGCAAAGTGTAACTCCTCCTTGTGCAATTTTCACAATCCCGGTTCTCTGGAAGGTCGGGATTGTTTTTTTTGAATCATCACCCGCTGAACAAGTCGCGATCCTGTACAGGCGTCCGGATCGGCGATGTCGGGCACTGTTTTTGAATCCAGGACAGGATGAGCCGGACAATATACGCCTGCTCTGCGGCGTCGATAGGCCGTCCAGCAGGGATGCGATGCCATTTTTCAAGACAGCGTCGACAACAGGTCGCCGTGGCGTGCTGAGCGACAAAAACGGGGTGCCCCTTCATCGGCGTCTGCTTTCCGTCATTGGCGGGATGGGATACGGCGAGGCGCCGGCGAACAAAATCCGCCGCATGCCGCTCCATCGCGGCCAGTCCCTTTCGGCGAATACAGGCCAGTTCTTCGGGATGCAGCCGAAAACGTCTTCGAAAACTGCTCTTTTGAAGGTTCTTCAGTACGGCGTCTGTCGTTGGCATACGGAAACTTACGGCGGCGTCTGTTGTTCCTGCCTACTTTGTTCAAGACGCTTTGTTTCTTCATTTTGCAGTTTTTCATACAAATCCGGGCGCTCCAGCTGAATTCGGCCGATCAAACTCAACCGCATATGTTCCGGGTACATCGGGTCATTCAAAAACTCGTACAAGGCCTGATACCGCAGCCAATTCATCGGCGGCAGTCCCATACGCCCCGGTTCCCCCTCGCCCATTTGACGCTGGTAGATGGCATGAATCTCCTGGGCCATATTCTCCCGCCCGGCCGCTTCGTCATCATCGTGAATGGCGTAGCGGAAGTACCCTTCCCGCAGCACGGACACAATAAACTCCGTTGCATCGTCAATGCCGATGCCTTCCAGCTCGCTTTTAAGACGGCCGCGAAGAAAGGT
>JAKEGM010000053.1 GCA_022615575.1 Planctomycetales bacterium | reverse complement strand
GAAAAATCATGATCTGGATTGAATGCCCTCGATCTGTCGGTGCGGACTATAATTTTCCGCAAAAACAGGCGCTGGCGTTTCAATTATATATGACCGAGAAGGCGAAGTTTGAACCTGAAAACATCATTTTGAATCCGCCGACAGCCGCTCCGGGGCTTGTGCAGGACCCGCAGCAAATCGCCCGCTCGCAGGGGGCAGGATTTGTTTTGCTGGTTCATGTGGACCATTGTGACGTGGAATCGTTAGGCGTCCGTGAATATTTCAGTGCGAGTCTCGTGACGCGGGCGGTTCTGTTGGATACCGATTTAGGGACCGCCGTCTGGCCGAAGAATCCGGAAGGAAAAATGGTCGAATTGGCCATTGAGATGGAAACAGGGGGGCGCGAAACGCTGTTGAGTCGTCTTACCGCCGGCGTGGCTCATTGCACGCTGCGCTATTTCTACCCTTGTGAGAAGCTGAAATTTAAACATGCGGATGAGCGTGTTTCAGTGCAGGAAGCTTTTGAGATGGGAACTTTTTAGGAGTGGACGGCGTGTATAAAATTCTGATTACCGACAAATTGGCTAAAGAGGGTGTCGATTTAATCAATTCGATGCCCGATTTTGAACCGGTGGTGCGTACTGGCATCAGTGAGGATGAATTGGCTCAAAGTATCGGTGAATACGATGGTTTGATCATCCGCAGCGGCACACAGGTTACGGCCAAGGTCCTTGCGAATTCGGGAAAACTGAAAGGGATCGCACGGGCTGGCGTGGGGATTGACAATGTGGATGTCCCGGCGGCAACTCGCAAGGGGGTTCTGGTTATGAACACGCCGGGGGGCAACACGATGAGCGCTGCCGAGCATACCATGGCGCTGATGCTGGCGCTGAGTCGCAATGTTGTGCCCGCCTGCAACAGCTTAAAAAGCGGCGTCTGGGACCGGAAAAGTTATACCGGCAACCAACTCAATAACAAGGTATTGGGTGTGGTTGGGTTGGGTCGTATCGGCATGGCGGTTGCAAAAATGGCCCTTGGGTTTAACATGAAGGTGATCGGATATGATCCGTTTGCCGCTCCGAAAGAGGCCGAACAGATTGGTGTGCAAATTGCGGACAATTTGGAGAAAATTTACCGCGAAGCGGATTTTATCACGCTTCACATCCCTCGCAACGAGCAGACGACGAATCTGATTACGGCCAAGGAACTGAAGATGATGAAGCCGACCTGCCGCATCATCAACTGTGCCCGCGGCGGTATTATCAATGAAGACGACCTTTACAATGCCTTGAATGCCGGAACTATCGCCGGAGCAGCGCTGGATGTGTTTTCAAAAGAGCCGCCGGAAAATCTTCGCTTTACTGAATGCCCGGCGTGCCTGGTGACCCCGCACCTTGGCGCCAGCACGGAAGAAGCGCAGATTGAGGTTGCCGTGGAAGCGGCCCAGATATTGTGCGATGCGATTAGAGGCGGACCGGTTCGCAATGCGCTCAATGCGCCGGCTTCCAGCGGCGGTGTTTCACCGGTGGTCGGCTGCTATGCGGACCTTGCCCAGCGGATGGGGACAATGCTCAGTACCCTGGCCCCGGGTCATCTCAAGAGTGCAAAAATCGAATTCCGCGGCTCCATCGCCGAAAAACCGGTGGATGTTGTCGCGACGGCGTTTACCATCGGTCTCTTGCAGTCGCATTTCGATACCGTCGTTAATATGGTAAATGCGCCGCTGCTGGCCAAAGAGCGGGGCGTCAGTATCGACCAGACCAAAAACCCTGAAATCAAGGATCTGGAAGCCAGTTTTACCGCGACGGTCGCAACCGACAAAGTTACGCGTTCCATTCGCGGAACGGTTTTTGGCGGCACCTTCCTGCGGATTATCGAAATCGATGGTTTTGCTATTGAGGTTACGCCGGAAGGCACGATGGTCATCATCTTTAACGATGACAAGCCGGGTGTGATTGGTTCGGTTGGGACGGTCCTGGGCAATCATGGCGTCAACATCAATACCATGGGTGTCGGCCACAAACTGAACGAAGGCAAGGCCATTCTGGCTGTCAGTCTTGATAAGACGCCGGATGCCAGGGCGGCAGTGGAACTGGCGGGACTGGACCTTGTGAATGAAATGTATGTTTGCAAACTGCAGTAAACAGGGAAGTGTATGAAATCGAGCGGCTCGGATCCGCACATTACGATGCCGGGCCGCCCTGTTATTTATTTGGGAGTCGATGGAATGACCGCTCGCAAGACACGGGAACAGACCCAGATGCGTTTTGATTTTGAACCTCAGGGCCAGGAACCTGTTACAACGACTAAAAAGACCGAAACAAAGAAAAAAACGGCGAAAACGGCGAATAAAAGACGGCCTGCTTCCTCCGGCAGCGTCGAGCCGCAGGCGAAAGAATCGCCGGCCGTTATGGAATTTGCGACGGAAGAGCCGCAGCCGGCAGCTGCCGCCGAAACATCCTCGCCCCCGATGCCATCCAGACGCCCCCGAAAATCCGAGGCCGCGACTGCCGAATCGATGGCCGCCAAGCAGCGGGACATCAGTGTCAGCGAGTTTTTTGCCAAGAATCGCCACCTGCTGGGATTCGACAACCCGCGAAAGGCCCTTTTGACCGCCGTCAAGGAAGCGGTTGACAATTCGCTGGATGCGTGCGAAGAAGCGCATATCCTGCCGAAATTGACGATTACGATTACGGCGATGGAAGGCACGGACAATAAATTTCGTCTGACCGTCAAAGACAACGGTCCCGGGATTGTACCCAAGCAGGTTCCCAACATCTTTGCGCGGCTTCTGTACGGCAGCAAGTTTCATACCCTCAAGATGAGCCGCGGTCAGCAGGGCATCGGCATCAGTGCTGCGGGCATGTACGGACTGCTGACAACGGGCGAACCGGTGCAGATTATCTCGCGCACCGGTGGAAACAAACCCGCCAAGCATTATCATGTGCAGATCGATACGACCAAAAACCGCCCCGAAGTCATTCTGGACGAGGAATGTGAATTTGATCAGCCCGCGGGAACGAGTGTAACCATTACGCTGGAAGGGCGGTACCAAAAGGGCCGCCAGAGCGTCGATGAATATCTGGCGCAGACGGCGATGGCCAATCCGCATGCCGAAATTATCTATTCGGCTCCCGATGGAATGACATGCGAGTATCCGCGACAGACCCGGGAAATGCCGTTTATTCCCATCGAGATCAAACCGCATCCGTATGGCGTGGAGTTAGGGGTTCTGTTTAAGATGGCGCGGCAGAGCGAAACAAAAAAACTGAGAGATTTTCTGCATCGTGAATTTTCGCGGGTCAGCGGCAACGTGGCCGACGAGATATGTAAAAAAGCCAAGCTGTCCGTTAACCTGAAACCGTCGCAGATGACCGTCAAAGACGCCGAAAAACTGCACGAGGCCATTAACGCAACCAAGCTGATGGCGCCGCCGGCCGACTGCATCGGCCCGATTGGCGAGGAAAAACTGGTTGAGGGTCTCAAACGTGTAACCGAGGCGGAGTTTTATGCCAGCAGCACGCGCAAACCGTCTGTCTATCGCGGCAATCCCTTTATTATCGAGGCGGCTCTGGCGTTCGGCTGCAAAGACATGAAGAACGGCGCCGAAGACGATGACAGGGAGCCGCTGATGCGGCTGGTGCGTTTTGCCAACCGGGTGCCGCTGCTGTATCAGCAATCCGCTTGTGCAACCTATAAGGCGGTTATGGAGACCAATTGGCGCAACTACGGCCTCAGCCAGAGCAAGGGAGCGATGCCCAGCGGGCCGATGATGCTGATGGTGCATATTGCTTCCGTCTGGGTGCCGTTTACATCGGAAAGCAAGGAAGCCGTGGCGCATTACCCCGAGATCATCAAGGAAATCAAACTGGCCATTCAGGAATGCGGCCGCAAGCTGGGTCTGCATGTGCGGAAACAGCGGCGCATCAAGGACGAACTGGTCAAACGCGGTTATATTGAGATTTACCTGCCGCATATCGGCCAGGCGCTCAAGGACATTCTGTCGCTCAAAGATGCGCAGGTCGAGAAAATGCTGGGGAATCTGAGCACGATTCTGGAACGAACTCGGTCGCTGCCGTAGCGAAAGGAAACAGGACATGCCACAGGAGCTTATCATCAGTATCAGCGGAATGCGGGGGTTGATCGGTCAGAATCTTTTTCCCCAGACAGCGGCGGCCTACGGCTGTGCCTTTGGGACATTCCTGAAACAGCGTTATGCAGGGTCATCCAAACCGTCTGTTGCCGTCGGGCGGGATTCACGGCCTTCGGGGCAGATGCTTTTTTCCGCCGTCGCCGCCGGACTGACGGCCGTCGGTATCGATGTCGTCGATCTGGGCATCTGTTCGACGCCCGGGGTGGGGATTATGGTGCGGCATCTGAAGTGTGCCGGCGGCGTTGTTATTACCGCCAGTCATAATCCGACGCCGTACAACGGGATCAAACTGCTGCTGGACAACGGCATTTCTCCGCCCCGCGAGATGGCCGAGCAGATTATTCGGCTGTACCGCGACCGGCAGTTTGTGCCGACGGATGCCCTGGGCTGTGGAAATGTTCGAGCCAGCGATCAGACGCATCAGGTTCATCTGGAAAAGGTGCTGGCAATTGTCAAAAAGGACATGATCGCTTCAAAGCGTTTTAAGGTTGTTCTGGACAGTGTCAATGGCGCGGGAGGCACGGTGAGCCGAATGCTGCTGGAGGCGCTGGGATGCCGGGTGGTTTATATGAACGCCGATCCGACAGGGTTATTTGCGCACACGCCGGAACCGACCGCCGAAAATCTGACGACACTCTGTCAAAAGGCAGCCGAAACGGGGGCGGATATTGGTTTTGCGCAGGACCCGGATGCCGACCGCCTGGCGATTGTTGATGAGAACGGAACCTATATCGGCGAGGAGTTTACGCTGGCCTTTGCGGCAAAGCATGTCTTTTCGCAAATCAAAGGTACGGCGGCCGCGAATCTTTCAACCTCGCGGATGATTGACGATATTGCGGCGCAGGCCGGCTGCCGCGTGATTCGCACCTCCGTCGGCGAGGCGAATGTGGCCAACGCCATGATGCAAAACCAGTGCGTCATTGGCGGCGAGGGCAACGGTGGCATCATTGACCTGCGCGTCAGCCCTGTCCGCGACAGCTTGGTGGGCATGGCGATGGTTTTGCAGTTGATGGCCGACACGGGCAAGACGGTTTCACAGCTTGCGGCCCAGATGGGCGGGTACTGTATGTATAAAGCAAAGTATCCGACCGATAAAGCGTGTGCCGAGGCGATTATTGAAAAAGCAAAAGCGGTTTTTGCCGATTCCGCGATCAATACCAGCGACGGCTGCCGGTTTGACCTGCCGGACGGCTGGATTCATATCCGCACCAGCAACACCGAACCGATTATGCGGATTATTATTGAAACAAAAAATCCTGAAACGAGAGATAACTATCTGGAAAAAATCGAAACGATACGAAAAAGTATTGTCTGATCTCGAAGGGGTTCCCATGGCGAATATACAATTACAGGAAGCGAACAAAGAAATACTGAAAGTTACCTATATTGGGCTTGCTGTTAATATCACCCTTACCTTGGCAAAGATAATCATCGGCCTGATGAGCGGTTTGATGTCGGTAGTGGCCGATGGCGTGCATTCGTTATCGGATATGGCAACCGATGTGGCAGTGCTGCTGGGGATGCGTCTTGGGTCCCGAAAGCCCGATTCGAGTCACCCCTTCGGTCATGGCCGGATGGAAACCTTTGCGGCAGCGACCGTGGCGGCGGCACTCCTGCTGGTGGGAGGGTTCATGATTTACGAGGCCGCCGATGCCATCCGCCAAATTCACGCCGGCACCACAAAACCGCATTCGTTGGGCTGGTTGGCGTTGGCTGTTACGGTCCTGTCAATCATATCCAAAGAATGGCTGTTTTGGATAACAAAATGGGTGGCTGTACGCACCCATAGTTCAGCCGTCTATGCGAATGCCTGGCACCATCGAAGCGATGCGCTCAGTTCTGTTGCTGTTTTGATTGGCTTAGGGGCGCTCAAGTGGGGATATGAGCACGCCGACCAAATCGCTACGATTGTTGTGGCATTGATGATTATCTATGTAGGGCTGAAAGTGCTGCAGGACTGTATGAATGAATTTTCCGAAAAAGCCGTCGATGAAAGAACCGTCGAGCAAATTCAAAAGATAATCGACTCCGAAAAACATATCTGCGGCTGGCACCGGCTCCGCACCCGAAGCGTGGGACGCGAGATATTTCTCGATTTGCATATCCTCGTCGAGCCGCGGATGAATATTACCGACGCCCACGACATCGCCGAACGTCTTGAACGCGCCCTTCACGAACAGGTGACGCGTCCGGTCAATGTTATAATACACATGGAGCCGGATTTGCCGCAATTGAGAAAATAAGAATGACAGGAAATGCCAATCAAGACACGGACTCCAATATATCCCATTGTTTTATTGTGCGGCGTGATGTTTGTTTATCTGTGGTCGGCGGTTTATCCCGCCGATTATTTTACATGGACGCTTGAGATGTTCCCGGTCATCCTTGCACTGGGGATATTGGTTCCCACGTTTAACCGCTTTCGTTTGACCGACCTGGCCTATACGCTGATTGGCCTTCATGCCGTCATTCTGCTGGTGGGTGCCCATTATACCTATGCGCAGGTGCCGTTGTTTGACTGGCTGAAAAACGCCTTTGACCTGGGCCGCAATCATTATGACAGGGTCGGGCATTTGGCGCAGGGTTTTGTGCCGGCGATCATCGCAAGAGAAATCCTGATTCGAACATCTCCGCTGCGAAACAGCAAGTGGCTGATTCCGGTGATTCTGTCGTTCTGTCTTGCCGTCAGCGCAGCCTATGAGTTGGTCGAATGGCTTGTTGCCGTATCAACCGGTGCGGCAGCAGATGCCTTTCTGGGAACGCAGGGCGATGTCTGGGACTCGCAAAAAGATATGGCGTTTTGTCTTGTGGGGGCTTCGGTATCCCTGATGCTGCTGAGCCGCCGGCATAACCGGCAGTTGGTGCAAATCAGCGAGATAGATGACGGATGAACCAAGGACACAAAAAAAGCATGAATCAGACGCTTTCGTGCTTTTAGTGACAGCCCTTTGGATATCCTGCGCCGCTTCAGGCAAGCAGCCCGTAGTCCTTTAACGCCTGCCGCAGTTGTATTTTCCTTGAATCGTCCAGTTCGGTCATCGGCAGCCGCAATTCATCAGACGCCATATTCAGCATGGCCAGCGCCGCTTTAATCGGGATGGGGTTGGTTGCCAGCGACAGCATATTTTTGGACAACGGAAAAAGCTTGCGGTGCCATTTTCGAGCCGAGACAAAATCGCCCTCGAGAATCAAATCCGTCATGGCCTTGACATCCGCGGGCACGATGTTGGCCACCACGCTGATGACGCCCTTGGCGCCGATGGCGGCCAGCGGCAAAGTCAGCGAATCATCGCCGGACAAAATCGTCATATCGCACCGCATCGCGATTTCGCTGGCCATATCCAGCGAACCGGTGGCCTCCTTGATGGCAACAATGTTTTCAACCTCTGCCAGCCGGGCAATGGTGTCAACCGTCAGGCCTGTTCCCCCGCAGCGGCCGGGGATGTTGTAGAGAATCATGGGAAGGTCCACTTCTTCGGCAATCACCTTAAAGTGCTGATAGAAGCCCTCCTGCATCGGTTTGTTGTAGTAAGGGGCCACCTGCAGCGAGGCGTCGGCGCCGACTTTGTGGGCGAACGCCGTCAGTTCGATCGCCTCGGCGGTGCTGTTGGATCCGGTTCCCGCGATGACCGGAACCTGGCCGCCGACGGTCTTGACCACATGCTCAATGACGCGTTTATGTTCATCATGGCTGAGTGTTGGCGACTCGCCGGTGGTGCCGACGGGAACAAGGCCGTCAATCCCGCTTTCGAGCTGAAATTCCACCAGTTCGGTCAGGGTTTCAAAATCCACCTGGCCTTCCGAAAACGGGGTTACAATCGCAACCAACGCACCGCTGAACATGACGTTCTCCTGTTAAAAGGGATTCTCGATCAATCGTTTCATTTCGTCAACTGCCCGCCGCATACCGACCAGCACCGCCCGGCTGACAATGCTGTGGCCGATGTTGAATTCGCACAGCCCCTCGATTTTTGCGACAGGGCGGACATTGCGATAAGTCAGCCCGTGCCCGGCATGAACAATCAGGCCGGCGGCCCGGGTGATGTCGCGTCCGTCCCGCAGCAGGTTGAGCTGTTTTTCGATGTCGTTGTCGCCGGCGGCGTTGGCATACCGGCCCGTGTGCAGTTCAACCGCATCGCAGCCGGCGTCAGCGGTGGCCAGTATCTGCTGCTCGTCCGGCAGGATAAAGGTGCTGACCAGAATGCCTTTTTTGTGCATTCGTTTGGTAATCGCCGTCAATCGCTGTTTGAGTTTGACGCAGTCCAGTCCGCCTTCAGTCGTCAATTCAGCGCGGTTTTCCGGCACCAGTGTTACCTGATCGGGACGGACTTTTTCGGCGATTTTGACGATCGAATCCGACAACCCCATCTCCAGGTTGAATTTACAGGCCACGGTTTCTTTCAAAACCATGACATCCCGGTCATTGATGTGCCGCCGGTCCTGCCGCAGATGCACCGTAATTCCATTCGCCCCGGCCAGTTCACACTGCACCGCCGCCCACACAGGGTCCGGCTCGTCCGTCCGGCGAGCCTGGCGGATGGTGGCGACGTGATCGATGTTGACATTCAATAAAGCCATTGCAAGTCCTTAATTATTGTGTATGGAGTGCATTATAATCGTTCAATCGACCCCTGCAAGTAAAATTGACACCTTTTTTATGCCGGAGGCACGCTTGCTGTTTGCCGGTGTTTAAGGTACGATAAAAGGCATGGAGTTCAAAAACACAACGGCGGTTATTACCGGCGCCAGCGGCGGCTTGGGACGCGAAATTGCCGTTCTTCTGGGGCAAAAGGGCCTTCATTGCCTCTGTCATTACGGCACCCACGCCGCCCGGGCAGAGGAGGCCGTCGCCGCCATCCGGCGGTTGGGCCAAAAGGCGGAGGCGGTGCAGGGGGACTTAAGCGGGCCGGCCTGTGCCGACTTACTTATTGAACAGGCCCGAAAACTGGGACCGGTGCGGGTCATTGTCAATTCGGCATCCATTTTTCAGCGTCAGCCGCTGGGGACTTTTTCACAGGCCGATGTGTCGAAGGTTCTGGCGATTAATCTTACAGCGCCGCTTTTGTTGTGCAATGCGTTTTCGACGTATCTGAAAAAAGAAGGGCTGGAATGGAAAAGTGCCGGTCACCCCTTTGCGGGGATTATCAATCTGGTCGATGTGGCGGGCATAAAGCCGTGGGGCGAATACAGCCCTTATTGCGCCTCTCGCGGCGCTCTTATTGCCGCGACCAAGTCGCTGGCCAAGGAATTGGCCCCCGGCATAACCGTCAATGCCATTGCTCCCGGTATCGTTGCCTGGCCGGGCAAGATGGACCCCTCCGAAGAGAAAAAACAGTTATCGATGATTCCGGCGGGACGTTTTGGGATGCCGAAGGATATTACCCGGGTGATTGATTTCTTACTGGACAGCGGCTACATCACCGGCCAGGTCCTGTGTGTCGATGGCGGGCGAAGTATCTGAAACGGCCGATGCCGGTTTGCGGGACAGTTCCCAATCGGCAAGATAGCGTTTCCAGTCCGGCCAGTGACGGGCGAGAAGTTCCAGACGCTCTGCCGATAATTTTAACGGCTGCTCAAGAAATGCGGTATCCTCGTCCGACAGGATTTCATTCTGGAGTATGGCATAAATCAATTGGTCCGATGCATCCACCTTGTCGTCTGCGTTCAGGTCATACCACCAGGGATTGCCTGCTTGTCGATTCGGCCCGACCGACCAGGCCACGGCAAACCGCTGACGGA
The DNA here is from genome assembly GCA_022615575.1 of Planctomycetales bacterium. Taxonomy (GTDB): domain Bacteria; phylum Planctomycetota; class Phycisphaerae; order Sedimentisphaerales; family Anaerohalosphaeraceae; genus 4572-13. The sequence continues at coordinate 32,936 of JAKEGM010000053.1, read as the reverse complement.
TTGCGGGGTTGGCCGGCCGATTCTCGCTTATTCGAACCCGTATGGCATACGCTGCATAATTGGGATCGCTGGCAAAATAAATATGTTCGACATTGTCAACGGCGCTGTCGCTGTAGTCCAACAGGACCTGCCGAGAGGGATCGTTCGGTTCTGTCCCCCATAACTCCAGCCGAAGATCGGCATCCTGCTCAGAGAGATGCCCGAAGGGATATTGCGGCTGATACGCTCTATTCCAGCACAGCGTTGCGGTGATAACCTGGTTCGAATCTGAAACCTCAAATGCATATTCATAACCCCGTTCGCCGTCCGCCAGAACACGGTTGTCCCAACCAGCCAGCTGTACCTGGCCCAGTGTACCCGGGCCGGCCGTAAGTTGGTCATATGCCGCCAATCCATCCGCAAGCCCCGCTCCCTGCACAAAATCCAGCGGCGCTGCGTGATCGTCATCCGGGCCGATTTGCCCTTTGTGCCAGAACGGAAGTTTTCGTGCGGAATTCATCAAAACGGCCTTTAAAACCAGCGATTTGCCAGGCCGACTAAATGCCTTCCGCAATCCTGCATTTGAAGCGGCTTCCTGCCAGAGCAGGGCGGCCGTACCGCTGACAACAGGGGCGGACAGGGAAGACCAGTTATGCACCAGGCGATAGCCGTTGTTGCTGGTGTGAACGGGTACTAAAGCGGTTCCCGGCGCGACGATGTCCGGCTTGCAGCGTGCATCTTCGGTGGGGCCGATGCTCGAATAAATCGCTTTAGGCGTCGAAAAATCCGCCAGATTGATAGTGCCCTCGGCATCCACGACGGCATCCACGACACCGACGCCCAGCACGTTTGAGCCTGCCGCCGGGTAGAGCGGTTTGGGCGTAATGGCATCGGTGCCATTGCCGATCCCGGCCACGACCAGGAAATCTTTTTCGGCAGCGGCACGCTCCAATCCGCGCGTCCACCACTCCTCAAAATGATTGCCAAAACTCAGCGTTACAATATCTGCCGTGAACGGCTGTTTGCCGAAAAGGTATAAAGCGGCAAAACGCCGGAATTCATAGACATCGACCGACGCATCCGGACAGGCCCCGCGATACTCAAACGCCCCAAGACCAGAAAATTCAGCCTGTTCATCCAACCCCAGCAGAATGCCTGCGCACGCGGTTTCATGTGAAGAAAGTCCATATCGACCATTGGAACCGTCTTCAAACGCCACATCCGCATCATGCAGGCTGTGATGATTCATATTGAAGCGGTAATCATTCTGCGGACGGTCATTGATATATGTCTGGCTTGGACAGACATATAAAATCCGAATGCCTTGGCCGGTCAGGTTGGGGTCCTGCTGCCATAAGGCGCGGGTGCGGCTGAAGTCCAATGCGCCGGGTTCAACAGGCACAACAGCGGTGCCTTCGGAAGAGGGGCGGGTATCCGGTTGGTCGGCCGCAATAGCCCTGCCGGCCAGAACGCACATGACAGTTACCCACACCAAACCCAACCGGACAAGAAAACCCCTTGCAAAGAATGTCTGCGAATAATTTGTTTGCAGTGCCCGACTCAATTCAACTCCAATGTCTGTTCAACCAACTTATACAGTATAGCATAAAATCCGATTAAACTTCAACTAAATCCTTATCTTCAGTGCCGTCAATCTCGATTTGCCCTTGCGAAAATTCTTGCTTTGGTTTTCAGATATTGTTATACTCCCGGTCAACCTGTAGTTTCGGCTAAATTACGTCCCAAACAAAGTAAAAAGTTAAAACAAGCAAAAAAAGACAGGAAATTCATGAAAATCCTGATAGATAAAAATCAGCTTAACGAAAAGATCAAGCAGATTGCAGGACAAATCGTATCCAATATTCCGGCCGAAACCGACATTGCCATCATTGGAATACGCAGTCGGGGTGAAATTCTTGCGCAGCGGCTTGTGAAGGCCCTCAAGACCCATTTTTCCGGCCGGATACTCAATGGAACATTGGATATTACCCTCTATCGGGACGACCTGAACGAACCCAAAGAGGTGCAACCTACCGTTCGCAGCACGGAAATCGATTTCGACATTACCGACAAACTGATTCTTCTGGTAGATGACGTGCTGCACACCGGACGCAGTGTACGGGCGGCGATGGACGCGCTGACGGACTTGGGAAGGCCGCGATTAATGCGGCTGGCGGTTCTGGTGGATCGCGGGCATCATGAATACCCTATCTGCGCCGATTATGTCGGCCTGAAAACGGATGTGGATGAATCGCAGGTGGTGCAAGTGAACTTTATCGAAATAGACAAGGAAGATCGGGTCATCGTAGAGTAATGAGTACACATTCAAGAACCGGAAAAATTCAGTGGACGCGAAAGCATCTGATCGGCATAAACGACCTGAGCCGTGAAGAAATTGAGTTTATTCTCGATACGGCACAGGGCTTTGAAGAGTTCAGCACGCGGTCGATTAAAAAAGCGCCGCCGCTGCGGGGCAAAGTGGTTGTCAATATGTTTTTCGAGGACAGCACCCGCACGCGGAACAGTTTTACGCTGGCGGCCAGCCGGCTCAGCGCCGATGTGATAGAATTTACGGAAAAATCCAGCTCTGTCAGCAAGGGTGAGACCCTGATTGATACGGCCCGTAATCTGGAGGCGATGGGCGTGGATATTGTCGTGATTCGTCACAGCGCCGGCGGAGCGCCTAAGTTGCTGACCCGATGCATCCATGCCTGTGTGGTCAACGCCGGCGACGGTTATCACGAGCATCCGACGCAGGCGCTGCTGGATGTGTACACGATTCGACAGGTGCGCGGGCCGCTGGACGGGCTGAGAATCGGTATTGTCGGCGATATAGCGCACTCACGGGTAGCGAGAAGCGACATTTATGCGATGACCAAACTGGGCGCCGAGGTTACGCTGGTCGGTCCGCCGACGCTGATGCCGGCGCGGGTACAGGAACTGCCGGTCAAAGTTTCTCACCGTCTGGACGATGTGATTGAAAAGCTGGATGTGATTAACATGCTGCGGATACAGTTTGAACGATTGGGCGGCAATCCTTTCCCCTCCGTGCGGGAATACTCCCGTTTCTTCGGCCTGACGGTGGATAGAATGAAACGCGCCAAGCCAAACATGCTGGTGATGCACCCGGGGCCGATGAATCGCGGCGTGGAAATCGAATCGGAAGTGGCCGATGGTCCCAACAGCGTGATTTTGCGGCAGGTTTCCAACGGCTTGGCCGTGCGTATGGCGGTCCTGTTCTTAGTTAACCAAGCAGCGACACAGGAAACAAAAGAAAAATAATTATGAAAAACGAGTCCCAGCGAATTCTGATAAAAGGCGGGCGGCTGATTGACCCGAAAAACAGCATCGACCGGGTTGCCGATATTCTTCTGGCTGACGAGCAGGTCGTCCGGATCGGCAGCAAACTGACCGAGCCGGCGGACCGCGTTATGGATGCGGCCGGCAAGATTGTGGCCCCGGGCCTGATTGATCTGCATGTGCATTTCCGCGAACCGGGCGACGAGGAAGAAGAAACCATTGCTTCCGGTTCGGCAGCGGCGGTGGCAGGGGGCTTTACCTCCGTTGTCTGCATGCCCAACACGACGCCTCCTGTCGACGAAGCGACGTCCGTCGAGTATGTCCATCGTATGGGCCGGCAGGCGAGAAAGACCTTTGTCTATGTGATGGGGGCCATTACCAAGGAGCGGGCGGGCAAGGAACTTTCCGAAATGGGGCTGATGACCCAGGCTGGGGCGATTGGTTTTACCGATGACGGCAGCGGCGTACAGGACACCGGCGTGATGCTTCGTGCGATGAAATACGCCTCGATATTTGGCCGGGTTGTTGCTCAGCACTGCGAGGACCGTTCCCTTGGCAAAAATGGCGTGATGAACGCCGGTTATAATGCCACGGTTTTGGGATTGCCCGGCATGGATCCGCTGGCGGAAGAACTGATGCTCTGGCGTGATATTCAGCTTGTCAAAAAAACCGGCGTTCGCTATCACGCCCAGCATATTTCCACCGCCGGATCGGTTAACATCATCCGTCAAGCTAAAGTCGAAGGCCTGCCCGTGACCTGCGAAGTTACGCCGCATCACCTGCTGCTGACCGAAGAAGCCATCGTGGATTACGATACCAACTATAAAGTCAATCCGCCGTTGCGAACCAAAAAAGACATCGAATCGCTCATGCAGGCCATTGCGGACGGTATTATTGATGCTTTGGCGACCGACCATGCCCCGCACCTGAGAAGCGAAAAGGAACTCGAATTTCTCACGGCGCCCTGCGGTATTGCTGGAATTGAGTGTGCTCTGTCGCTGTATCGCAAGGCCCTCATTGATACCGGCGTCTGTGACTGGTCCCGAATGCTGGCGATGCTGACCTTCAAGCCCGCCGCCGTGCTGAATGTCGCCAAAGGCAGTCTGGCTGTTGGCGACCGCGCGGATGTCGTGGTGATCGACCCGGATGCCCAATGGACCGTGGATGCCGAGAAATTCTACTCCAAGGGACGCAACTGTCCCTATCACGGCTGGCAGGTCAAGGGCAAAGTCCTTTATACGCTTGTGGCCGGAGAAGTCCGCTTCGAAGAAAAAGAGTAGCCCATGCCCTATTTGTTTGATGGCTATAATTTGCTCAGGGCAATCCAGAAAATGGAGGAATTTGCGTCTTTCACGGATGTGCAGTTGTGCCGGGCGTTGTCCGATTATCTGTGCTGCATTCGCGATCATGGCCGTATCATCTTTGATGGCATCGGGCCTTCCGACAAAAGCGCTTTAGCGGGGATGCGTTCTCTTGAAGTGTATTTTTCCGGTGAAAACCGTGAAGCGGATAGCATTATCGAGGACAAGATACAGGACAATACTGCCCCTAAAAGTCTTTTTGTTGTCAGTTCAGATCGGCGTCTTCGAACGGCCGCCGTCAAACGCAAAGCGACCGCTTTAACTGCGGAAAATTTCTGGCAAATCCTTTTAAACCGGATGGAAAAACAAGCAAACCGGCCGGCCCCGGAACCTTCCCAGAAGCGCCACGGTCTGACCGACCGTGAAACCGACCTCTGGCTGGATGTTTTTGACCTTGACCGGTAAGCGGAATACCGTTTTGTGTCTCCCAGATCGCTGGCCGTATTGAATTTTAAATGTAACCAATAAGTAAGCAATAATACTATCTTTATGTGCGTTTGTACACGCGTCGGCAGGAGGGTGTCGTTTTCTGCTGAATGTTGCGAATAATTAAGGGTAAAATTCTTTCTGGAATGCATCGTAGCATTAATTGTCGGGGTTATTTTTGGACAATACCAAAAACAAAAAAATATATTTATGGATGGCAGTACTCTTTTTGCTGGGTTGGGTGGGCTGTAAAACACAGGATGACTACAAGGCCCAGGCGGATGAGGAAGTTTATTCCATTCTGGACGAAAAATGGCGCCCGGAGCATGGGGTCAAGGCCAATTACCGTATCTCCGATGTTGCCGGCGACCCCAACGATTTGACCTTTGACCCCAACTGGATTCCTCCCGACCACCTGACGCTCGCCCAGGCGGTTGCGATTGCGACCGCGCGGAGCCGGCAGTATCAGTCACAAAAGGAATCGCTCTATACAACGACTCTCAATTTGACCTTGCAGCGGTATGATTTTGTCCGCCAATGGTTTGGTACGATTGACGGCAGATATACACGAAATGCAGAAGACGAGTCCGTTGGCGCAGGAGGCCAAGTGGGATTCGAACAACTTCTGGCCGACGGCACCCAAATCGGTGCTGGCATCGCAATCGATTGGGTGCAATTGCTGACAGGAGACCCCGATACTTCGCTGGGTTCGGTTTTAAGCGGCAGTATTTCAAAGCCGCTTCTGCGAGGCAGCACAAAAGAGGTGGTCCAGGAAAATCTGACCCAGGCTGAACGCAATGTCTTGTACCAGATACGGACTTTCAGCCGCTATCGAAAGGAATTCGTGGTGTCGATTGTACAGGGGTATCTGCGGACACTGCAATCGCAGGACAGAGTCAAAAACGCTCAAAGCAATTACACCAGTCTTCAGGCCGCCTATGAGGAGTCCACGCTGAGAGCTCAGGCGGGCAAACTGGCGCCGATGGAAGCGGCCCAGACCGAACAGCAGATGCTTCAGGCACGGGATAATCTGGCAGGGGCGGAACGCACGTATCAGCAGGCCCTGGATGAGTTCAAATTGCTACTGTCGCTTCCGGTTGATGCTCAATTCGAGCTGGATTCCGGGGTGCTGGAAGAGCTTTCATTGATGAGAATCGCTGAACCCAATTTCCCCGTGGATAATGCGGTGCAGATCGCCCTTGAAAATCGTCTTGACCTTGCGACGGCCTTTGACCAGCTGGACGATGCCCGTCGCAAGGTGGAAGTGGCTGCCGACGCATTGCGTGCTCAGTTGGACCTGGTTGCCAGCGCCAATGTGCCTTCGACGCCGGATACAGACTTGGAACGCCTGCGGTTTCACGAGGGAACTTATAATGCAGGGTTGATTCTGGACCTGCCGCTGAATAAGAAAACAGAAGCGGCGGCCTATCGGAGGGCCCTGATTTCCTGTCTTCAGGCCCAGCGGGACTATGAACTGACTGTCGATGAGGTCAAACTGGACATTCGCAATGCCTACCGAAGCTTGATTGAGGCGGCACGCCGGCATCAGATTCAGAAAAACAGCTTGGAACTGGCCCAGGAGCGGGTCAACAGCACAAAAATGCTTTTGCAGGCGGGCCGGGCGCAATCGCGTGATTTACTGGACTCGCAGGATTCGCTGCTGTCCGCTCAGAACGATACGACATCGACGCTTGTAAATTATATGCTGGCCAAACTGAACTTTTATCGGGATATCGAAATCTTAAATGTTAAGCCGGATGGATTATGGGAACCACTGGAAAAAACAGACGAAAAATTGTTTTAGCAGCAATTGTTGTTTGCGGTGTTCTGGCGGGATATGGCGCTTACCGCTGGGGCCATCGGACTTCGGCGGACGGCAGCAATGTACTCAGTGACTACACCGTCACGCGGCGGGACCTCATCATGAGCGTGACCGAAAGCGGCACGATCAAGGCGAGAAACGCCGTGGAGATCAAGTCCCAGGTCGAAGGCGAGACAACGATTGTCAATCTGGTGCCGGAAGGCACGGTCATTACCGAACAGGATATCAAAGACGGCAAAATCCTGGTGGAATTGGATTCATCGGGGTTGCGGGACAATGTCAACCAGCAGGAAATAACATTTAATTCAGCCGAGGCCGTTTACACAGACGCCAAAGAATCGCTGACGATTCAGAAGAACCAGAACGATTCGGATATCCAGCAGGGACTGATGAACGTGAAATTTGGGAAAATGGATTTGCAGAAGTACCTGGGGGAGAAAACGGCGGATTTCCTGATTGAACAGTATAAGGCGACACAGCAGATGCCGAGCATAACGGACCTGATTAAAGATCCGAATCAGCTGGGCGGCCAGTCCCTTCAGGACTATCGGAAATTGACGGCGGATATTCGCCTGGCGGAAGAGGAGTTTAAACGCGCCAGCACAGACCTGAGCTGGACCGAGAAATTATTTGAAAAATCCTATCTCTCCCGTTCGGAACTGGATGCGGACCGTCTCAAGGTTCAGCGGCTTGAGGTTGCGTGGGAACAGGCCAAGACCGCCCTGGAGCTGTTTGAACGGTATCAATTTCCGAAAGATGCCCAGAAACTGTTCAGCGACTATCTGGAGACCGAACGCCAGATGGAGCGGGTTTATGCGCAAACCCGCTCGAAGCTGGCCCAGGCCGAAGCCCGCCTGAACAGTTCCGAGGCGACGTATGTGCTCAACAAGGAGCGTCTGGAACGAATCCGCAGGCAGCTTGAAGTGTGCAGCATCCGGGCAACGGCGCCGGGGCTGGTTATTTATGCCTCCAGCGAGCGGGGCCGTTTCGGTGGCGGTTCGCGAACTTATATCGAAGTGGGCCAGCAGGTCCATGAGCGTGAACTGATTATGACCGTTACAAACGCAGCCGAGAAAGATGTTGATGTAAAAGTGCATGAAACGAATGTGGACAAAGTGCGTCTGGGCCAGCCGGTCCGCGTTATCATTGATGCGCAGCCCGATAAGGTCTTTAACGGGAGGGTGCGGAAAATTGCGCCGCTGCCGGATCCGCAGGCCTTTTTCGGAAATCCTGATTTGAAGGTCTACTCAACTCTTGTCGGCATTGAGAATGTCGGCGATCAAATCAGGCCGGGGATGAGCGCACGGGTCGAGATTGTAATCGCGCAGTTAAGTGATGTGGTCAGTATCCCCGTACAATGTGTGGCAAACCGCGGCGGCGGCAAGGTCTGTTATGTTGTGGAAGGCGGCCGGCCGAAAGAGCAGCCCATTCAGACAGGCGCCTTTAATGATCGTTTTGTGGAGGTAATGGAAGGCCTTCGGGAAGGGCAGCGGGTTCTGCTGAATCCGCCCCGTTTGCTGGCGGATGCTGCCGGACCGGCCGGCTCGGAAAAAAAGGCCGATGCATCGGAGCCGCTTACGGCACAGGCACAAACGGATTTACCCATGCCGGGCGCCAATGAGACCCTGTCGAAGGATAATGTGTCGCCTCAAAGTCAACCGGTTGAAGAAGGCATCGGCCCGGACGCTTCATCACAACGGCGGCGCTCTCCGCGCTCGGACAGAACCGACCGTTCTGCCGCCGGCGATGCGGGGATGTCCAGTCGCTTCGGCGATATGGACCAGAATAGCGACGGAAAAATCAGTTTAACGGACGAGGTGCCCGAGCGTGCCCGGGCGTTTCTGGAACGGCTGGACACCAATCAGGATGGGTTTGTTGACGCAGCGGAAAAAGAAGCGGTGCTTGCCGAAATGGGGCAGGGAGCCGAGCCGGGCGGACGGTCCCACTCACCCGAAGGAACGCAGGAGCCGACTCCATGGTGACGCCGGGCGCTTCGGGCGGCGGTGTCCGCCGGGACACGGTTGTGCGGATTGAGAACCTGTGCAAGTCCTATCGGATCGGCGTTTTGGAACTGCCGGTCCTCAACGGGCTGGATATTACCTTTTATAAGGGGGAATATGTTGCGATCATGGGACCGAGCGGCTCAGGAAAATCAACTTTGCTCAACATCTTGGGGTGCCTGGATAAACCCTCGAGCGGGCGTTACATGCTGGGAAGCCAGGATGTTTCTAAACTGAACGATAATGAACTTTCGACCATCCGGGGCAAGCAAATCGGATTCATTTTTCAGTCCTTCAACCTGATTCGACAGCTGAATATCATTGAGAATATCGAAGTGGCAATGTACTACCAGCGGAGGCCGAAGGCCGAAAGCCGCCAGCGGGCGATCCAATTGGCTGAACGTGTGGGGCTTGGAGACCGACTGAAGCATCGCCCGTTTGAACTGAGCGGCGGCCAGCAGCAGCGCGTGGCCATCGCGCGGGCGCTGGCCAATGATCCGCTGATAATCCTGGCTGACGAACCGACGGGAAACCTGGACACGCAAAGCGGCAAGGAAATTCTGGTGATGCTGGACGAGCTGAACATCCAGGGCAAGACGATTATTGTGGTGACGCACGATGAATATGTCGCCGAGCGGACCCATCGGGCCATCCACTTGCGGGATGGCCGAATTGAGCGGCAAATCTGCAACGGAAAGGGGCGGGAATAATGTCAGAAATAAGCTCCCTGTTCCAGATCAGCTTACGCAGTTTGTGGATGCACCGGCTCCGTTCCGGTCTGACGACATTGGGTATTGTGTTTGGTGTGGCCAGCGTAATCGCAATGCTGGCGATTGGCGAGGGCGCCAGTCGGCAGGCCCAGGAGCAGATTGCGCATCTGGGCAGTACCAATATTATCCTGAAAACCGTCAAACCATCGGATATCGAAATAGCGGATGCCAGCCAGCAGACAATTCAAGAATATGGCCTGCGGTATGATGATGCCGAGCGATTTCGTGACACGATTCCTGATGCGCAGGTTGTGGTTCCTGTTCGTCGCCGGCCGCAGCAGGCCCAGTATCGAAGCCGGCGCATCACCGCCGAAGTTGTGGGGACTGTCGCCTGGTATCCCGAACTGGTGCCGATCGAAGTGCGTATCGGGCGGTTTTTAAGCTCTCTCGATATGCACTACAACGAAGCGGTTTGCGTCATTGATGAAACGGTGCAGGATACCCTTTTCCAATTTGATGACCCCGTGGGTCAGGATGTCAAGATCGCCGGCGAATACTATCGTGTTGTCGGTATTGTCAAAGACGTCTCAGCGGGAATAGGCGATCAGGAACAGCCGTCCGAGCGTTCCTCACAGGACAGCGGAATAACCGGGTCTATTTATATCCCTTTGCCGACGATGAAAAGCCGGTTCGGTGAAATACAGATTCAAATCGGCGGAGCCAGCGGAGTCAGCGGCGAAAGAGTGGAATTGAGCGAAATCACCATCAAGGTCCCCACTATGGATCGTGTCCTGCCCACGCGGGATGTGCTGGCCGCTCTTCTGGATCAAAACCATAAGAAAAAGGATTACCAGATCGTTGTCCCGCTCGAACTGCTTCGTCAGGCCGCCCAGACCAAACGCATTTTCAGTATTGTGCTTGGATCCATCGCGGCTATTTCGCTGCTGGTCGGCGGTATCGGCATTATGAACATCATGCTGGCCACGGTCAGCGAACGCACCCGGGAAATCGGCATTCGCCGTGCGCTGGGGGCGCGCAAGAAGGATATTGTTGTCCAGTTTCTTTCCGAGACGATCCTGCTGACGCTCATTGGCGGCCTGCTGGGAATGATGGTAGGGGCCTGCATCCCCATCCTTGTGACAATTTTGGGCCGGATGCCCACCGTTATTACCGCCGGGGCGATGATCCTGTCATTCGGCATTTCGGCCGGCATCGGCCTGACATTTGGCCTTTATCCGGCGTATCATGCGGCCAATATGGATCCTATTGAATCGCTCCGCCACGAGTAAACAGCCTCCGAAATTTGCCGTTTAACCGCCTGCGCGGTCGTGACCGTGCTGCCCGGCGCAAAAAAATAAATCCTTGCTATTGGTTGCCGCCGATATACAATGAGGCCCACCGATGCAAAACGCTGTTTTTTGAGGGCCATATCCGGGACGTTGAAAGAGAGGACCCTGTTTAATCAATGAGATTGTGTATGGACGCAATGATTGTGTTTCACTGTGATGCCGCCGGAAACATACAGTTCGCCGGTTCCGCTTCCTCATTGAACAAGATACCGAAGGATCAGCAGCTTCTCCTGACAACCGCCTTAACGCAGACACTGGCCGTCATCAAAGAAGAATCGCGGTCTTTTTATAGGTCCTTGATAAAACGCCGGATACAAATGCGTATTTCCGGCGCGGCCTCCGGAACAGCGTTGCTGCTGCCGCATGACATCCTTCTGAATGCCGCGCTGCTTTGTCCCGAAAAACGGCGGCTGATGCAGCGCCAGCAGATGCTGGTCGGTGTCCTTCATCGTGCCCTTTACCATTGGTGCAACCCCGAACTGCATCTGACCCAGGTGCGCCTGTACAGTCTGCATTTTTACCATGCTCATCGCGATATCCTCAAATCCACGATCCAGGAAATGCAGGACAATGCCCCCGTTTTCGACGAACCCGACTGGCTGGAATCCCTGCAGCGGATTGACGGGCTGATGCTGCTGGCCCGCTTTTGGACGCGGGTTGCCAAATCGCCCGCCTCCCAGAAGCTTCTCAGTGTTATCGAGGAGCCGACATCGCACCTTCGCTCCCGGGTTAAAGAGATGCTGTTGGCGTCTGCCTCGATGTTTCAAGACGAACTGCAGTTCAAGGGGCCGGATGATGTAAAGTTGGCCGCGGGGTTCAAACGGCTCTATACCGACCATGATTCGATGGTTCTTATTTATGAGCTGAGCCCTCTGCTGCTGAAAGCGGTACGTGTCTGCGATGCACAAAAGATGGATGCCATGAGCACGCCGTTTGCCGCCGAAGCCGTCGTGTATAAAAAAGTCCGTACCGAGATCTTTCACGACCACGGTCAATGGATCCGCGGGTGGGTTCGGAACCTTGGGGCCTATTCCAAAGACGCCTCTCTGAAGACCCTGGAGGAGATGCTTCTTTCGGACGATCTGCACAAAGTCAGGACAGCGGTTAATCAGCTTGTAAAAAAGATTCGCCGCAAAGAAAGCGAAGACCTGTCGCTTCGGCTGTTGTATTCCGCCCTGTACTACTGGAATCATCCCGATAAGGGAATCTGCCGTTCCGTGTGTCTGGAAGTCAGCGCCCTTCTGGAGGGTATTTTGACGGAACGGCCGTTTACCTTCCCGCCCAGCCGGACCAATTGCTCTGTATTCCGCCCCGAACCGGCCACGGTTCAAATCTGTGTTCAGAAACCTCGCACGGTTCGCAAAGAGAAGGTCAAGGCCCGCATTCAGTGGTCGGCCAACGGCCATCGCAAGAAACCGATTGCCATGACGCCGGAAGGTGGGGTCGAAGAAGGCGGGAAGATGACATTTTCCGCCATCTTGCCGGTGCGTACCGGATGGTTGCATTATGCGGTTCAGATTTCCACGGATAACGGTGAAAACTGGCAGTGGGAAGAATTGGATGAACATTCACACGGTCTGCTTAAATATATTGCCGATGAACGCGGCCAGCGGGTGCTGAGTTTTTACGCCGACACGCTGAATCTGCAGCTGGATGATCAATGGCGGCCGGTCAGAGATGAAAACGGTCTGTATGTGTACGGTACATTTGACGACATTGCCGACCAGCTTGAGGCAATTCGAGCCGAGGGATATACCCGTCTTTACCCGCTGGGCGCCCTTGAACTGGGCTGGGCCGGGGAGGCGGGGCCGGATCCGTCCGTTTTCTCGGTGTGGGATGGCAAAACCGTGCGGCGGGATATGGGCGGCATCGAGGCCCTGCTGCGGCTGCGTCAAAAGGCGGACACGCTGGGGATGAAAGTGCTGCTCTGCGTGCTTTCGCATTTTTCAAGGGCCAATGTGGCATATCCGTATCACATGCCGGTTTATATTGTCAACGCGGAAGGCAAGTTAACCTGCCGGGCCGGCTGGGATGGCGAATGGAGCGAATGGCTGGACAGTTTCATGGTCAACATGCGGGACTTTGAAAATGTCAAGGCGATTGCGCAGGTGGGGGTCGAACTTGCCCGGATGGGCTTTGGTTTGCGGATCGATGTTGGACACGGATTTGACGCTGTTTTTCCGGCTGCCCCGCAGCTTGGTGGAACGGCGCGTCTTTTAGGTCAGGTAACCGTGCCGGGATTCGAGCCGGTCGATTTGCGGAAAACCGAGGAGCCGAATATTCCCCTGCTCTATATGTGCTATCGGATTCAAAAAGCGGTCCCCGGCGCAACCGTCATCTATTCGGAACAATGGCACGGCAACGAAGTCCGCATGATTAAAGCGGGGACAGTTCCCTATAACTCCCTGATCAAAAACCTCGAACATATCCGCAGCGGCCAGCCGGTTGAAGCCCCGCTGGGCCTCAACGACAATCTGCGGTACTTGAATGACATTCATCAGACCAGCGGCGGCCAGACGCTGTCGCTGTTCAACAGCCACGATGAGGAATCGCCGGCCAGCAATTATCAGAATATGATTTGGCCGGCAGCCGCCTTTTTGGTGCTGAGCAGCCAGGGACCGATTATGTATCACATCAGCCGGCTTGGCAGCGCCGATGCGGGGCCGATGCGGCATCGCTTTGATGAGGCCTATACGGAATGCTGGAAACACTGGGTCAATAACCGGTTTCGGCATCCCTGGCATGAAGAGAACAAAGCCCGATGGCACATTCTGACCCATTATCCCGTCTTGTACGGGTTCGGCAAATACCTGCGAGGTCTGTTTGCGTTTGTGGATGAATCGCCGGCGCTGACCCGCGGCGCCGTCATTCCGCTGCCCACGCAAAACGGACGAATCGCCGCCTTCCTGCGGTGCTACAGGGACGCTCTCTTTTTATGTGTTTTTAATTTCCCCAACCCGAATACGGAAGGCCAGCAGGCGGTTACCCGAAATTATAACTTTCTGCTGCGAAACGAAGCCGATCAGACGCCGCTGGAACAAATCCGACCCGATCGCATTTATGAAGTGATTGAACGGTATAACAATACGGAAGGGCGGACACGCCGCGCCCAAAAGGAATTCTGGTCCGGTCATGAACTGATGCATCTGGGGTTCGGTGGACTGCTCGGGCCTGTGTCCTCACATGTGTTTGAGCTGATTGATAAAACCGATCAGGCCAGCCGGGAGCAGCTGCTGCTGGATTCCTTTGTCCGCTATCCCCGCTACGGCAAGCAGTACCGCATCCGGCATACCTACACGGCACGGGTCTTGTCTGATATGGCGGACAATGCCCCCGACAGTTTTGAAGCGTTTGCCGAGTGCTTTGTGCGGCTGGCGGCATGGATTAACAAAAAGCGAAAACTCGGCATCAGCGTGCTTTCAACTGTATTGGCCGAAATCAGCGAGGATAATTTCGAGCGGCGGACGGCAATTATCCGCTATTTGATGCGGATTGCCGTCAATGAAAACAACCGGTATGAAAACGCCGTTTGTCTGTCCGCGGCGGATATTCTGCACGGGATGAATCTCGGAACCATTGCGCTGATTTCGCCGGAGTCCCACTACAGCGGCAGCGCCGGCGGGGTCGGGATCTATACCACGGACATTGCCGATGTCCTCAGCGAACTGGGTTTTCATGTCGTGGTTGTTACCCCCTTGTATGAGGCCTACCGCAATAAAATCATTAAAACCTATGCGCCCCGCTACGACGGGCACAGTTTCAGCATCCAGTTTCCTGAATACGACGACCACGCGCACTCGATGCGGCGAAATACAACCCCCGATATCGTCAATATTCTTCGAAGCCAGCTGCTGCGATACACACATGGCAAGCATACCCGCGTGGATGTGCTGTATCTGGAAAACGGAAAATATCTGGACGTTCCCTACGGCGGCCAAACCGGTGAAGACAAACTTCGCCGGGCACGGGTTCTTTCGCAGGGAGCGCTGGAAGCCCTGCGGGCCTACAATTACTATCCGACCATTATTCAAACCAATGAGTGGCCGACGTGGCCGATCGCCGCCTACCTTAAGCGATGGGCCGAATATAACAGCGATCCGCATTTTCAAAACACCCGTGTCGCCAGCATGATGCACAACCCGCATCCTTCCTACAGCATGAAGCTGGATGAGGCCAATCCGCTGAAACGGTATTATTACTGTTTGGTTTTGGGAATGGATGCCGCGGCGCACGCGGATATCTGCATAAACCCCGACAGCCCGGGATGTACGCAGATTGACCTGACCTACCTGATGCTCAAAACATCCGACCACATCGGTACCGTCAGCCGCGCCATGAAACAGCGGATACTGGACGAACCCCAGGTCTTTCGCTACCCGCACTTGTTCCGGCAGATGGAGGCCGAAGGGCGTTTCTTCGGCCGCCGCAACGGGTTCAATATGGCGGCGCGGCAGCGGTTCTGGTTCAGTTCCCAAAAGAGCATACTTGAAACCCACGATAACGACGCCCGCAAACGTCTTTTTGCCAAATACACACGGGCCAAAGTGCTGGCTAAACGAGGTCTCCAGAATGACCCCAACATCCGCCTGTGTCCCGATGACCCGACGCATCATTCGGTTGTCTTTTCCATGCTTCACCGCATCAGCAAGCAAAAGGGCTTTGAACTGCTGGTGGACTGGAAGGTCTATGAAGACAACGGACGGCTGCGGGTGGTCTATGAACCTTGGAAGATGATGGGGCCGACCGTTCTGGAGCATTTTCTTTTCCGGGATAAACGCATCCAGTATGTGATTTGCGGCCGCGTGGAGGATTCCTTTGACGGACGCCGGTTTGATATGCATTTTCGCCGGATTGCGTCATTGCCGGACTTGCAGGACCGTTTTGCCTATTACTCGGAAGGCTCCCTGTCACCGTCGCTGTACCGCAATCTATATGTCGGAAGCCAGTATTTTGTCATGCCGTCCGGCGGCGAAGTCGGCGAGCCGTGCGGCATCAGTCAGCAGGAAGCGCACGCCGGCGGAACGCCGGTCATTGCGCACCATCAGGACGGCCTCATCCGAACGGTGTGCGATGCGGATTTTGGAGATACCGAAAGCCCGTCGAACGGCATCAAATTCAGCGGGTTTAACGGAGAATCGCTTCTGACGGCGATGCGGGACGCTGTCGAGATTTATTTCAATGGCCGCCGGCTTCATTATGTGGACAAAAAAGGCTGTCCCCGAAAACTCCGCTACAGCGATCTGTCGTACAATGCGTTTACAACCGACCACCGCTGGCAGCGGCTTCTGAGAGATTACATTCAGACCTATTGTAGAATGGCCAATGTGGAATTGCCGGAGCATATTGATGCGGTCCGCCTTGTGGCCCAGGCGGCGGAAACCCCGAACGACGAGCTGAGCAACCTGATTCTGAAAAACGGGATGAATGTTCCCTATGCCGTCGATTGTTTTGTCAATGCCCTGACTGCACCGGTCGAGGCGGTTCGAAACGCGGTTGAAAAGTGCCTGTTGCGCTTATATGCCGAATTGCAGGACGAGGCGGTTAAGATTCTCGAAAAACGGCGCACCCAGACCGCCGCAGCGGAATCGGAAAAGAAAGCCATCGGCTGCCTGCTGGAGCAGATGCGCAGGGCGCAAGCCGACTAATAGCCCACCACGGCGATGCTGAGTTTGTCGGCCAGGGCGAGGGTTTGGGGTTTGTCTATGATAAGGGTTTTGCCCGCTTCAACAACGACGCATCGGGCGCCGTTTTGCTTTAAGCTTTCAATCGTATCCTGTCCGATACACGGCACGTCAAATCGCATGTCATGATGGGCACGGGGGGCCTTCAGCAGCGTCCAGCCGCCTTTCTTGCAAAGCCCGCCGGCGCGTTCGATCATTCGGGCAGTTCCCTCGATGGCTTCAACGGCGAGAATCTCCCGTTCCCGGACGGCGATGGCCTGGCCGATGTCCAGTTCGCCGATTTTCTTGAGCAGTTCCCAGCCGAACCGGATGTCTTCCTGTGCGGAAGCGGGGGGCTGGCAGGTTGTCATAACGCCTTTGTCGGCCAAATGTTCTTTGCAGTACATCGTTGAGTCCTCCAGGATAATCCCGCCGCTTGCAAACTCCTCGGCGATGGCGCACAGGACGGTGTCGTTGCGTTTATCTTTGCGCCGCAGCCGCCAATACCAGATTCGCAGCGCCCGCCAGTCCGGCAGGTATTTGACAATTCGCCACGGGGTGTAGATTTGTTTCTTTGCCACGCGGCCGACCATGATCGTTTCACGAACACCGTGTCGGCGGAGTTTCCGCATCCAGCCGCCGGGACGGGCAATGGCTCCGTAAAAAAACACATCGACATGCGCAGCCAATTGCGGTTCGGCGCTGTCGGCAAGCCCGATACAAACAACTTTCACGCCGGCTCGTTTGGCGCCGTCAGCCACCAAAAAAGGCAGACGTCCCTGTCCGGCAATCAACCCCAGTACCTTCTGTGATTCCATCGTTTTATGTTTCCTGGTCGCCGGCCAGCCGCTGAACCTGCTTGTCCAAGGCCCGCAATTTCTGCCGTATTTCCGGCAGGGTTTCGATAAGGGCATACGCCCGCCTGGCCTTGTTGGCGTCGATGGCAGGGGTGCCGACAATCGTAGCACCATCCGGCACGTCGTTAATCACGCCCGCCTTGGCGCCGACCTTGACCATGTTGCCGACCTTAATATGGCCGACGACGCCGACCTGTCCGCCCAGCACGCAATGGTGCCCCAGTTCCGCTGAGCCGGCCACGCCCGCCTGCGGCACCAGCAGACAATGTGGACCGATTTTCGTGCCGTGCCCGATGGCGACCGAATCGCCGAGTTTGCTGCCTTTGCCGATGAGGGTATTGTCCAGCGTCCCGCGTTCAACCACACAGCCGGCCCCGATTTCCACGTCATCCTCCAAAATAACAATGCCGATTTGGGGGATTTTGTGATGCTCCCCCTTATGCGTCGCAAAGCCGAAACCATCCTGGCCTACCGATGCATTGGATTGGACAATAACCCGATGACCAATCCGGCAGCCGTCATAAATGACCGCGTTGGGATACAAAACACAGTCATCGCCAATCGTAACGTGGGGGCCTACAAAAACGCCGGGATAGATATGGCAATTGTCGCCGATCACCGTGTTTTCGCTGACCACGGCGAATGCGTGGATATTGCAGTTTTTGCCGATTTTGGCCGAACCTGCGACAGAGGCCTGTTTGCTGATGCCGGTCTGTGGGTGCTGACGGTGGCCGTGAAGCAGGACAACGGCCTGCATAAATGCGTAATACGGGTCCTCAACAATGATTTGGCAGGCGTTTGTTTCGACTTTTTTGGAAACCAACACCGCCGTCGCTTGTGTCGTCTGGACGCGGGGGGCATATTTAGGATTGCTCAGGAAGGTAACCTGGCCGGGGCCGGCGCTGTCCAGCGTTGCGGCTGATTCAATCACGACCGCCGCATCGCCAATGATGCGACCGCCGACGTGGTCGGAAATTTCCTGTACGGTCTTTTGGTGCATATTCAATCCTGTTTTAACTTTTTGAGGCTATTATACCATTGGAGACGAGAGCGTCAAATGCTGATTTGACGGGATTTCAGAGCGATTGGAGCATCGCCTGGACGACCGTGTGACATTCTGCGGCATCGGAGGCGGCAAAACTTGCGGCAGACGGTTCCAGAAGGGTAACGGCGGGGCCGAGAGGGCGGTAGTGGACAGGATTGCTTGGCCCAAACAGGACAACCGTTCGTTTTCCCATGGCCGCCGACAAATGGCTGATGCCGCTGTCATTTCCGAGAAATGCATCCGCCTGGGTCAGCGTTTGAAGGACCTGTGTCAGCGAAAGATTCTCCAGAACGAGCTCATGACGCTGCAAGTCGGCCAGAACGGGTTGTCCAAGCCGTTCCTGTTCCGCCGGCCCCAGCAGAAAGACCGGCTGGACGTTATTTGCCTTCAATTCGGAGGCGGTTTGGTGGAAATTATCCCAATGCCAGCTTTTGGTTTTGGAGCCGCTGCCGGGGTGGATTAAGACGATGGTCTGTTCAGGGTTGATTCCGGCGCATTCGAAAAGCTCTCTGCCGGCGGCAAAATCCGACGGCAGCGGTGTTATCCGCTGCCCTGATTCCGGCTCCGATTCGGGGGCTTCAAGATACAATTCCCGCTGAAACTGGCGGCAGTAAAAGTCGGTAATATGGGCCGGATAATCCGCCGGCGCTGCCGAAGGCAGGACCACCACATCGGCTGAATGGGTGCTGTGAACCGTAAAGAGCAGATTGCTTTCAAATGAAGGGTGGCCATCGCCAAGAAAACTGACTATCTGCTCATAGCCGGCGAACGCCTCGCAAAGCCGGTCTTTGTCGTCCCAAAAAAAATCCGTCCGGTCTTGAAAAAGCCGATGCAGTTCAATGCCTTCAATGGAACGAATGCGGTCGATGCAGGTTCTGTCCGGGTAAAAGTCGATGTATTCGCTTTTGCCGACAAAATCCAGCCGGTCCAGCCCGAAAACCTGCTTCATATAAACTGCCAACGGAAGCGTCAGCAGGCAGTCGCCAATAGCCCCCGGATGCAGAATCATCCCGTTCTTTTGTTGGGTTCGGCATTGCATCGAATCACACTGAAATCATGCTGTGCAGGTACTGGCAGTAAGAATATGTCCCATCTGCCCGATTTGCGTTAGTCCTCTTTCTTACCGGGGAGGAGGCCTTTTATGGCGTCAGTCGCTGACTTGCCCACATCTTCGACCCCTTGAAGCAAGCCGGATCCGGCTTCTTTGCCGGATTCGAGGATCTTTTGTCTCTGTTCACTAAGCTGGTCGCCGATGGAGTTGATCATATCCGTCGGAAGCAGGTCTTTGCCTTGCTCGGCGATGCCGCCGGCAATGGCCGTCAATATTTTCGAAATTAGCGCCGGCAGATCTATCTTTTCGTTCGAACCGAGGTTTTCCATGTGTATCGGATTGATTCTCAGCGTCAGGGTGTCCGCCCGGCCGGGAACGGGAAGCAGTTTAACCTTGACTTCAATGCCGTTGATGTCCAATTGTTTAATCAGGAGTTTTTTTCCGGGCTTTTCCTCTTTGGCGGGTTCCGGGGCTGGTTCTTGATCGGGCTTGGGCTTCGGCAGATTATTCAGGATTTCCTTGAGGTTGTTGCTCATACCTTTTTGTTCGATGGTCAGGGTGATGTTGTCAAACTGCATTTTCTCGATTTCAATGGTCTCGCTCAGCAAACTTGTTGTCGCCAAATCCACATGACCATGACCCAGGTTGAGAAATGTCGGATGCTCGTAACCCTCCGGATTGTCAATTTCCAGATTGTTCAAATCCAGCGTTCCTCCCAAGATAAACAGGTTGACCCCCCCCAGGCGAGTATCGACCTTTAAGGCGAACCGAGAGGCCTTTTCAATCCCGATTTTCACCGCCTGATTCCCGTAGAGTTTGATCAGAATCGCGACGGCAGCGATCAGCACCAGCAGGATAATACCCGCGCGGACCAGTATCTTTTTCACTTTTTTCATAATCAATCCTTTCTTGTATTTTGGGTTTCACTTCAGCAATACTTCGGACACTTCAAACCCAAGCGCCTCTGCCTGTCGGGCATAGGTTCGGGCCAATTCGGCATTCCCCAGGTAATAATGCGAAACCGCCAGCCCATTATACGCATGGGCGTTGTTCGCGTCCAGTTGAATTGTCTGCAAATATTCCTCGACCGCATGGTCGTGCCGTTTAAGTTTTGCCAGCACAACGCCCAAGTTGTAATGAAGGTCTGCCTTTTTCGGGTCAATTCGAATCGCCTTCCGATAGGCCTCAATGGCTTCCGTTTCCCGCCCCTTGTCGGTATAGGCGTTTCCCAGATTCTGAAGAGCGGCCACCATGGACGGGTCGTGCGACAGCGCCTGTTCATAGGCCCGTATTTCGTCGTTCGCTTGTCCTTTCCGGCGGTAAATCTGGGCGATGCCGAACCATGCCTGCGGCAGGGCGTCACGGTAGTTCAGGGCCGCCTCGAATGTCTCCATCGCCTTGTCCAGGTGATTTTGATCCAGATAGGTGTAACCCAGCGAAATCATCGCCGACATCAGCGAGGGTTCAAGAGCCAGCGCCTTTAGAAGATGTTTTTCCGCATCGGGGAAACGCTTCAATTCCCTGGAAATCTGCCCCAGCAAGGCAAACGCCGCCGTATCCTGCGGGTTCAGGACAACCGCGGCCCCAAGCTGACTGACGGCTTCCTCAAACTTCCCCTGACCCTGCAGCGCGCCGGCGAGATTTCGATAGAAATCGGTGGAGGAAGGATCGAGTTTCAAGGCCGTTTTGTAGCAGGATTCCGCTGTCTCGTAATTGTTTAGCTGCATGTAAGCGGAGCCGAGATTATTCATGGCCTTGGCGTCGCTGCCGAGAATCGTCAGGGCTTTTTCATACTGGGCGATGGCCTGATGAGGCATTTTTTTCTGCAGATAGATATTGCCCAGATTCATGTTGGCTTCCGAAAGCAGGGGATTGATTTGCACCGCGCGCAGCAACGCCTCAAACGCCTTTTCCGTGTCGCCGACCGCCATGTAACTGTTGCCCAGATTATTGAAAAAGCATCCCAGCGTCTGTTTGGGTGTCAGATTTTTCATGTACAGCGTCTGGGGACGATCGGGCGGGTTGAACTCGGACAGGTAATGCGCATCGTCCGCGGAGGCGCCTTTGGAGGTTGTTTCAATATTGTACCGGCGCTGGCCGTCGTCGTAGCGGACAAAAAAATGCCCCGGCACGACCACGCCGTGAACCGGCAGGCCGATGCGCTCGGCAATCGCCAGATACAGAACCGATAAACTCAGGCAGTACCCCTGTTTCTTTTCCAGGACCACATGCAAAAACAAGTCTTCCGGATTGTCGGCGGTCTTAACGGATGTGAATCTGAGGTCCTCAAACAGATAGGTGTTTATCACGCCGATGGCCCGGTAATCAGCGGGCAGATGCTGCTCGTCCAGTCTCCTGAGAATGGCCTCGGCCATATCGTCGATTTTGCGGCGGTACGTATGGGTTGTCCGCTGCGTTCCCCATTCACGGCTCAAAATCAGGGCGGCGGTGCCCATGTCGATTTCGTCATCCTCTAACCGGAGAACCCCTTGGATGGTATAGGCCCGAAGTCCCTGTTTGTGCTGGTTGGCCAGAGCGGCCGATTCAGCCGGCATGCTTAAACAAAGGAATGCCGAAAATTCCGCTCCCATCCAGCCAAACAAGCCGCAAAGGTTAAGGATTTTCTCGGAACAATGCTTCCACATCACCAACGGTAACTCCCTGAAGGATAATCTGCTTGATGCAGCTTGTCTGGCCGCTTTGAATCTGCACGGCGGCTTTTTTCAGATTCAATTTTCCGGCCAAAAACGCCACAAGGGCTTTATTGGCCTTGCCTTTTTCCGGAACAGCGGCAACCTTGACCTTGAGCATCCGGCCGTGAAAGCCGGCTGTTTCCGTGCGACTGCTGCCGGGCACGACTTTGACCGTCATCAGCACGCCGTTGGGAATCGCTGTCAGGCCGGCCGGCGCCGGCGTCGAATCACACGTTTTCACGGATATTCCGGCCTACGGCATATTGAATATAGCGTTCGATTTGCAGGGCAAGTTCATTTATCGGATGAATCTGAAAATCCTCATAATGACCCGGCAGAAATTCCCCGCTGAGGGTTTTTTTGAAGACCCTGACCCGGATGATGGGAACATTCCTGCCGTTTTGCCCAAAATGCGGATTCTTGCGCTCGTTTAATTCAATCCGCCAGTCCTCGCTGATAAACACCAAACTCCGCCCCGTATTAACAGCGGTCGGGAAATAATCCATTAACAATTTCAGTATATCCGAATGACTCATGAAATCCCTTTTTTAACCCCGGCTTTTCACAGATACCGTCCATCCATTCGGGTCATATTATACCAGTACAGCCCGCTTAAAGCAAGCTGCCGACAAGTTCGCCAATGTCTGAAATTCCTTTGCTGCGGCAGTAGTTCCGCAATCCCTCAACGACCTGCTGAGCCGCATTGGGATAGATAAAGGTTGCCGTGCCGATTGCCACGGCGGTGGCGCCTGCAATGATAAACTCAAGCGCATCGGCGGCCGTGCGAATGCCGCCCATTCCCAAAATCGGAATACCGGCGTCTTTGGCGACTTCGTTATAGACCTTGTTGACCAGATAGACCGCTATCGGTTTGATGGCCGGGCCGCTGAGGCCGCCTGTCCGATTCGCCAGGACGGGCTTGCGTTTGTCGATGTTGATGACCATCGCCGTGAAGGTATTGACCATGCTCAGAGCATCTGCCCCCGCCTCAATCGCGGCCTTTGCCGTAATGCTGATATCCGTGACCACAGGCGTCAGTTTGACCATAAGGGGCTTGTTTCGGCATTCCTTTTTGACCGTTGCGGTAATTTCACGGATAAGCATGGGGTCGGTGCCGAAGGTAATGCCGCCTTTTTTGACATTGGGGCAGCTGATATTCAATTCAAAGCCGTCAATCGCCTCTTCCGGCGACAGCGCCCGGGCGACCGCAGCATACTCGTCAATGGTTTTGCCGGCCAGATTGACAAAGATTTTTGTCTTTAGCTGCCGCAGCACGGGAATTATCTCGTGTTGAAACTGCGCCAGCCCCATGTTGGCCAGACCAATGGCATTGAGCATCCCCCCGCATGTCTCAACGATGCGCGGTGTCGGATTTCCCTTTCGCGGCTCCAGGGTGATGCTTTTGGTCGTAATGGCGCCAAGTTCCGACACGTCCATAAATTCCGCAAGTTCATCGGCATAGCCGCAGGTGCCCGATGCCGTGACGACCGGTGTCGCCAGTTCAAGGCCTGCAAATTCTGTTTTTAAGTTCACATTCGTTTCCATTAGTCCGCCTGAAATACAACACGCCGGGCGTCAAAAACCGGGCCTTCTTTGCAGCACAACTGGTATTTCGTGTCCAGTGCAGCTGTTTTAACCTCAACCGCGCAACTCTGGCATAATCCGATGCCGCAGCCCATCATCCGCTCCATACTGACCTGACAGGGCAGCGAAAAATCATCGGCCAGACGGGCTGCCCCGGCCAGCATCGGTTCCGGCCCGCACGCATACAGGACCGTTTGGGCCGGTTCGACCGTGTTTTTTTGCAGCCACTGCCGCGTATGGTCGGTCACAAAACCGCGATAGCCGGCGGACCCGTCATCGGTTGCGATAAAAGAGGGGACTTGAATCGATTCGAACTCGTCCAGCACAAGCCCCTTGACGTTTCCAATGCGGACTGTAAACGGCAAATCCTCACAGGTTCGGGCGCCGACGAAGCTGACAACGCTGCACGCCGGGTAATTTTTCTTCAGGTAGCTTGCCAGGTGAAGAATCGGCGGTGCTCCCATCCCGCCGGCCATGAGAACAGCCCGGCTAATCCCCTCCGGAATCGAAAAACCGTTGCCCAGCGGCCCTATGACGCTGATTCGATCCTTGGCTTTGAGAGTCATCATACGGACGGTCGCAGGGCCGAGGACGCAATAGAGGATTTCAACTTTAACACAATCGCCTTTTGAACCGGAGTTTATAACATCCGAAAAGCTGAACGGCCGACGCAAAAAAACCTGCTTCTCTGCCGATTCCTTGAGATGGGGGGGGATATGAAAGTGGGGCGGCAAAGAAACACTGCTCAAATCCAGTTCCAAAAACTGGCCGGGAATAACATCCTTGAAAAGAGCACTTCCTTTGACGTCAAATTGAAGGTTTAAGCGGTAGTAACACTGCCGAATTGGCTGGTTGCTGAGTACCTCCGCCTCAAAAACCCCCTTTTTTGCGGCTTCTTCCTTGTTCATCTAAACCCTTTAATCATAAGGTATTATGAAAAAAAGCTTCCGGAACATTCATCCACCGACATTCCGGAAGCCCGCCACGGCAAAGAAAACCGTTAAATCCATCATTTTCAATACCCGCAAAGTATAACAGGCGTTACAGAATGTGTCAATCAAACGGGATTAGATTATTTATGGCAATAGTGCATCCAGAAACATGGCGATATGTATCTCCATTGGAAAAAAAGATTTAAAGTGAAAAATGCGGAAAATATTTTTTTAAAAAAGACAGATTAAAAGACCGTTCAAAAATAGGCGACCGGAAATTCCCTGCCTTGAACCCCCCAAAAGCCCTTGTAAGCGTTTGTCTTACAAGGGCTTAACACGAGGACGAAGGGGCTCGAACCCTCATCCTTCGGATCGACAGCGACATCCGACTGCTTATAAAACCCCTGTTTTCAGGCACTTACAATCTTAACATTTTCGTGCCACTACGCTTACAGTTACACCTAAGGTCATCATAAGACAACAGGTACAGCTTATCAAATACTGAAGCTATAACGTTGGTTATAAATCATAATAATCCGGCCGTATGTAAAAAAACAGCAACCACCACATATGCAACTATTCTGAAACCATTATAGAACTATCTTGGAACCAGTATGGTTCTATTTTTAGACTATAAAACACTGCTGTAACCTGCTTATTTCCATAGACTTACAAGAGGAGCATTTATGTGGCATGCAAGAGGTCGTGAGTTCGAATCTCATTGGCTCCATTTTGCCGTTGCATGGTAATCAAAAGCCATAAAAAAACTATTTTCGCACTCTTTTCTGACGGTCCTTCCGGTGTTATAGTACCCGAAGATTAAATAGAAATCCGTGAAGTCGAATCATAAAAAAGACGGTTAATGACGGAGAATATTATGGCTCATAACCATGCTTACGCAGCCATCGATCTGGGAGCCGAAAGCGGCCGCGTTGTAAAAGGAATCTTAAAGGATGGGACGTTCCATCTGGAAGAAATCAGCCGCTTTCCCAATGGGATGGTTCCCATCGGCGGGCATTTTCATTGGAATCTGATCCGGCTGTATGAAGCTGTCGTCGAGGCCCTCAAAAAGTGTGCCCAATCGGGTATGCCGATTGAAAGCATTGGCGTTGATTCGTGGGGAGTCGATTTTGTCCTGCTGGCTGGGGACGAATCTCCGATGGGATTGCCGGTGGCCTATCGCGACAGCCGAACGGATGGGATGATGGAAACGCTTTTCAAACGGATTCCTTCGGAAAAAATTTACGAGAAAACCGGCATTGCATTTATGAAGTTTAATTCCATCTATCAGCTTCTGGCCCTGGCCGAGCAGAAAAGCGAAGCGCTCAAAAATGCCGCCCATTTCCTGATGATTCCGGACTATTTCCATTATCTGTTTACCGGCAGGATGACCAACGAATATACGGAAGCAAGCACTTCGCAGGGCGTGAATCTAAAGACCCAAACATGGGACACGGATATTTTCAAGGCGATTGGTGTTTCTATGGATATTCTGCATCCCCTGATTAAACCGGGCACGAGGATTGGGCCGATCCGCGAACATCTGCAGGCGCTCACCGGGTTGGGGCCTGTCCCTGTGATTGCCCCCGGCACGCACGATACGGCCTCGGCGGTGGCAGCGGTGCCCGCCGAAGGCAAAAACTGGGCTTACATCAGTTCCGGCACGTGGTCGCTGATGGGGATGGAAGCCGACAGCCCGGTTTCAAGTTCCAGGGCCTTTGAGTACAACTTTACCAACGAAGGCGGCGTCTTTAATACGATTCGGTTCCTCAAGAACATCATGGGCCTGTGGCTGGTGCAGCGTTGCCGGGCTGCGTTTAATAAGCAAATCGATTACGGAACGCTGGCGCAAATGGCCGGCCAGGCCCCGGCCTTTGTCAGCTTGATTGACCCCGATTGGGATGCTTTTATGAATCCGCCCTCCATGACCGAAGCGATCGCCGATTTCTGCAGAAAAACCGGCCAGCCCGTTCCCGCCTCCGAAGGGGCCTATGTCCGGTGCTGCCTGGAGAGTTTAGCGATGCAGTATCGTTTGGTTCTGCGGCAGCTTTGCGAGATTTATAATACCACGATTGAAAAACTGCACATTGTTGGCGGTGGATGCCAAAATATATTGCTCAACCAGTTGGCGGCGGATGCGACCGGTACGACCGTTATTGCCGGCCCGGTCGAAGCGACCGTAATTGGCAATATCGCTGTGCAGGCAATTGGATTGGGGCATATTGCGTCACTGGCTGAGGCGAGGAAAATCATCCGCAATTCCTTCGAGGTGCAGACCTATACACCGAAAAAAACGGCAGCGTGGGATACGCCGTTTGAACGGTTTATGAAACTTAAAAAAGCGTAAAAGGCAGCATACGATAAATGACAAGAGTCCGGTTTTCCGCCGCTGCGGTCGGGATGCGGGGAAAAGGACAAATCGCAGTATCAGGGGGATAAAACAGGATTTGTCCGGCGGATAATTCCGCCAAATACAGCCGAAGAAGGGATTTGAACCCTCAACCCCGGCTTTACGAAAGCCGTGCTCTACCGTTGAGCTACCTCGGCACGAAGAGGACTTTATGTTACCGATAAAGCCGGTTCTTGTAAAGTTTTTTTTCACATGGAATCCGGCTTTTTCAATTTATCGTCGCCAAAGCGGATTTTTGTTCCAAATACCGATATAAAAGGGACAAAAACACTTTACAACAGCCCGATTTGAGGATATATAGAAGGTCTGTGGATTCGGACAAAAAAGGAAGGGGCGTTAAGGCCCTGTTTACAGCCAAGAGGAAGGTATGACGCTGGATCGGTTTTTTAATCCTCAATCCGTTGCGATTGTCGGCGCATCGCGTCAGCCGAACAAGGTCGGCTATGAAGTTCTTGCCGGATTGCTCAAAGGGGGCTACCCGGGCAAAATCTTCCCCGTCAATCCCACGGCTGAGGAAGTCCAGGGGTTGAAGGCCTGGCCGGATTTGAAATCCATCGGCCA
Source organism: Planctomycetales bacterium (assembly GCA_022615575.1). Taxonomy (GTDB): domain Bacteria; phylum Planctomycetota; class Phycisphaerae; order Sedimentisphaerales; family Anaerohalosphaeraceae; genus 4572-13. Next base: position 5,196 of record JAKEGM010000053.1, on the reverse strand, counting down.
AACACCCGAGTTGGTGCTGCTGATAGTGTCTGCCAAATATGTTCCCAAGTTAATGCAGGAGTGTGCGGATTTGGGAGTCAAGGCGGTTATTATTATCGCCTCCGGTTTTAAGGAAGCCGGTCCGCAGGGAGCGGATCTTGAAAAATCCATCATTCGTATCGCAAAAAACGCAAACATGCGAATTATCGGACCAAACTGTATTGGCTTGATGGTTCCGGGCCACAAACTCAATGTCAGTTTTGGCGGTGATTTGCCCATGCCCGGATCGATTGGATATTTTTCGCAGTCCGGCTCCCTGTTGGCGGCAATTGTGGATATGGCGCGAGATGCTCGGGTGGGCTTTAGCAAGCTCATCAGCATTGGCAATAAGGCCGATGTGGATGAACTGGCGATTATCCGGGCGCTGGGCGAGGACCCGGAAACCAGAGTGATTGCCGGTTATCTGGAGACCATTGCCGATGGCGATGCATTTATCCGGCAGGCGGAACGCATCAGCATGGAAAAGCCCATCCTGTTGATGAAGGCAGGTTTTACGGTAGCCGGAGCCCGTGCCGCCTCATCCCACACCGGCCGCATGGCCGAAGTCGAAAGCGCCTACGAGTGCGTCTTTGAACGGGCGGGCGTCATTCGCTGCGAATCCATTAAAGACCAGTTTGATTTTGCCCGAGCTTTCGCCTATCAGCCCCTGCCGAAAGGACCGCGGGTTGCGGTGATCGCTAATGCCGGCGGGGCGGGCATTATGGCAACCGATGCGATTGAACGCGAGGGGCTCGAACTGGCCCAGTTTTCCGACGAAACACAGAAGCGGCTGTCTCAGTCGCAGGAGCTTTCACGGGCGGCCAGCATCAGTAATCCGATTGATTTGCTGGGGGATGCTTTGTCGGACCGCTATGAGTTTGCGCTGCGGACGGTGCTGAACGACCCCAATGTCGATACGGCGCTGGTGCTGCTCAGTCCTCATGCGATGACCGAATGTGCTCAGACGGCGCATGCCATTGTGCGTGTCGCCAATCAAAACGGACCGGCCAAACCGATCCTGGCGTGTTTTCTCGGCGCCGGTCGAGTTGCCGAGGCCGTCAAAGTCCTGCGGGAAGGCAAAATACCGCCGTATGACTCGCCCGAAAGCGCCGTTCGAACGATCAAGGCCCTCTGCCGCTATGCGGTCTGGAAGTCGCGCCCGGCGCGAGTGGTCAAACTCTTTAATGTCAATCGCCACAAAGTGGAACGCATTATTGAGCGGCATGTCCGACTCCAGCAGGCCGAGGTCGGCGAGATGGAAGCCAAGGAGATTCTTGAGGCGTACGGGTTTGTCACGCCGGAAGGCGGCGTGGCAACAACGCCGGAACAGGCGGCCAACATTGCCAACCAGATCGGCTACCCGGTGGTGCTGAAGATTTGGTCGCCGGACATCCTCCACAAGACGGAGGTCGGCGGCGTCAAGACCCATGTCAATAGCGAGCAGGAAGTCATCGATGTGTTCGATCTGATGATGTACCGCATCCCCAAAAAAGTGCCCCGCGCAAGCATCCTGGGCATCTGTGTCGAGCAGATGTGCACCTCCGGGCGCGAAGTAATCCTTGGAATGAACCGGGACTCGCGATTTGGACCGCTGATGATGTTCGGCATGGGCGGCCGGCTGGTGGAAGTGCTCGAGGATGTGGTCTTTTATCCGGCCCCGCTGACCGCTGAAGAGGCCCGTCAAATGCTGGTGCGCACAAAGACCTACGATGTCCTCAAAGGCATCCGCGGCGAGGAAGGCGTCGATGTGGGAGCGATTGCGGAGGGACTTCAGCGTCTCTCGCAGCTTGCGACGGAATTCCCTCATATCAAGGAAATCGATATTAACCCGTTTGTTGTCGGCAGAGAGGGAACGACCCCCATTGCGGTCGATGCCATGATGACGCTGGAAAAACGATAACAGCAAACGCCTGCCGATAAATGCAAACGCAGCGTGCAGGAAGGAACAAACCATGAATACGTTCGACTGGAAGCAGAAATACAGCGACCTGATTAAATCCGCCCAGGAAGCCATGAAGAAGATTCAGCCGGGGGACAGCATCTTCATCGGGACCGGCTGTGGTCAGCCCCAGCACCTGGTCCGATCGCTGGTGGATTACGGCGGCCACATTTACGATGCCCACATCATTCATCTGCTGACGATGGGCGAAGCGCCTTATGCGACGGAAGAATTCCGCGAAAAGTTCAAAATGAACAGTTTCTTTATTGCCGAGAACGTCCGCAGCGCCTTTGAGCAGGGCATCGGCGATTATACGCCGATCTTCCTGTCCGAGATACCCCGTCAATTTGAAAGCGGGCGCATTCAGCTGGATGCGGCGCTGATTTCTGTCACGCCGCCGGATGTCAACGGCCTGTGCTCGCTGGGCGTCTCTGTCGATATCGTCAAGTCCGCGGCGGCAAATGCCAAGTATGTGATTGCTCAGGTCAATCAGAACATGCCGCGAACGATGGGGAACAGTTTTATCCATGTCAATCACATTGATGCGATGGTTCCGTTTGATGAACCGATCATTACGGTTGAACCGCCGATGCCCAATAATGTGCTGCGGAACATCGGACGCAATCTGGCCCGGCTGATTGAGGATGGCAGTACGATTGAGTGCGGCATCGGACGCATCCCGCAGGCCATGGCTGAGTTTCTTCACGACAAGAAGGATCTTGGCATCCATACCGAGATGTTCGGCGACTGGATTATCGAACTGGTGGAATGCGGCGCGGTCACCTGCTCCAAAAAAACAATCAACAACGGCAAGGTGGTTGCCAGTTTCTGCATGGGCTCCAGGCAGCTTTATGATTACATCGACAACAATCCGTTTTTTGAATTTCATCCCACCGAGTATGTCAACGACCCGTTTATTATCGCTCAGCATGATAAAATGGTCGGCATTAATGTCGGACTCGAGATCGATCTGACCGGTCAGGTCTGCGCCGACTCGCTTGGGTATCGGTTCTACAGCGGAATCGGCGGCCAGGTCGATTTTATCCGCGGCTGTGCCCGTTCCCGCGGCGGCAAACCCATTATTGCGATGCCTTCGACTGCCAAAGACGACACCGTTTCGCGCATTGTCCCTAAACTGGCGGATGGCGCCGGCGTTGTTACGACCCGCGGCGACGTGCATTATGTCGTAACCGAGTACGGCATTGCGTATCTGCATGGCAAATCGATTCGCGAGCGGGTCCTGTCGCTGATTAATATTGCCCATCCCAAGTTTCGCAGGGAACTGATTCAAGCCGCTAAGGTACAGCGGTATTTGCATCCCGATCAAATCGAGATGGAATGGGACAAAGTGCGGTACCCGCAGGAGCTGGAACGCTATGTAACGCTCAAGGACGGCACGGAAATCTTTTTCCGTCCGGTCAAACCGACCGATGAAGCGGCGCTGTCAGAGATGCTGTATTCGCTTTCGACGGACTCGGTCAAGAAACGCTATTTTACATATACCCGGACGTTTCCTCACAAGGATGTACAGAAACTGACGAATATCGATTACGAGCAGAATCTGGCGATTGTCGGGGTTGTCCCGGGACCGGAAGGGACGGAAGAAATCGTTGCGATTTCTCAGTATTTCCTCGACCCCAAAACAGGGGTTGCGGAAGTGGCGTTTATCGTGCAGGATGAATGGCAGGACAAGGGCATGGGGGCGATGCTCATGGACTATCTGACGCGCATTGCCAAAGATCGCGGCGTCAAGACCTTCTATGCAACGGTGCTGCCGATCAATAAGGCCATGCTTGCGATCTTCTATAACTCCGGCTATAAGATCAACACCGAATTTGACGGGGATTCATACTCCATCAAGTACGATTTGAGCAAGTGAATTGCTGGTTGAATTAGGCATTTTGTGCGCCCCCTCCAAAAACACCGTTTGACAGAGTTCTGTCGGGGTTGTAAGATGCCTCTCTAAACAAAGAATATGGATGAACCTCTGAATGGAAAGGAATAATCATGGCCGGTAATGTGGTCGAATTAACAGATGCAACATTTGAATCGGTGGTCAGTGACGGCGGGGCGGTGCTGGTCGATTTCTGGGCTCCCTGGTGCGGTCCCTGTAAGATGATTTCGCCGGTAATTGAAGAAATTGCCGATGAATATGCCGGTAAAGCGAAAATTTGCAAGGTCAATACGGATGATCATCGTGATGCGGCGATCAAACATGCCATCAGCGCCATCCCTACCCTGATTCTGTTCAGCAATGGACAAATTGCCAAAAAATGGGTTGGTTTGACGACAAAAGACGACATCACCGGGGCTATCGATGAGGTGCTGGGGTAGCGGGAAGAGGCGGCGTATATTTTCTTAAGACTCTGTCAGAGCACAGCTTACATGTTGTCGCCGGAGAGGGACAGCCGCCCGGTTAAACGGTTTTGGCAACGGATTATTTGCAGGCATTCTGCAAGCAAAACATAGGCCTGTCTGTGGGATTGTTATTGACGCAGATGGGCTTTTTTTGTATTGTAACTCTTTTATGGGTATTTAGTTGTCGATGATTTTAGACCGAATCTGCGATCGGTTTGTTGGCTGAAAAAGGATAATTTGGAGAAATTATGCTCAAACGAACGCATCTTTGCGGGCAGTTGCGATTAGACCATGACGGCCAGACCGTTATCCTCTGCGGCTGGGTAAATTCATATCGGGATCACGGAAGTCTTGTTTTTGTGGATTTGCGGGACCGAACGGGCCTTGCCCAGATTGTTTTTGACCAGGAAAAAAATGCCGAAATTCACAAAAACTCGCGAGCATTGCGCTGCGAATGGGTCATTGCCGTCAAAGGCAGGGTGCGGCCCCGCGGTCAGGGGCTGGAGAATCCGAAACTGCCGACCGGACAGATCGAGGTCCTCGCCGCAGAACTCCAGATTCTCAATACGGCCAAGACGCCGCCGTTTGAAATTGATGCGGCGAATCAAGTGAACGAGGAAATTCGTCTTCAGCACCGATATATTGATTTACGCCGGACCATAATGCAGGACAAACTGGCGGTGCGGCATCGGATTACAAAGATTACGCGGGATTATTTTGATGAGAACGGTTTTTGGGAGATCGAAACTCCCATGCTGGGTAAGAGCACGCCGGAAGGCGCGCGCGATTTTCTGGTTCCCAGCCGGTTGGTACGAGGTGCATTTTATGCGCTGCCACAATCCCCTCAGCTTTTTAAGCAGATATTGATGGTATCCGGCATG